>JAEDMR010000112.1 GCA_016302925.1 Bacillota bacterium | reverse complement strand
CTAATCTCTATTTTATTTCTTCTAAAAACTCCACAACTATTTTACACTATCGGCCTGCTTGCGTGAGAACAATTGTTTGCTAAAAAAATAAAATTGTGGTATGATAATAGCAGTATGAGTGCGGAGTAAAACGAAGCGAAATAATAATTATAACCTGAAAAAATTTTTCAGATGGCGAGTTGGAAGAATCGGCAGTTATTCGAAAACTTCGAATAACTGCCTCTGATGGGCAAAGCTATAATGCGAATCACTATAATCTGAAAGCAATTATTGCAGTGGGCAACAAATGATAACAAATGCGTGAAAAAAGGAGAAAAATCATGGATAAATTCATATTACACTCCGAATACAGCATGATGGGCGACCAACCGGCGGCGGTGGACAAGCTGGCGGAGGGTTTATACAACGGAGAAAAGTATCAGACCCTGATGGGTGTCACCGGATCCGGGAAGACCTTTACCATGGCCAATCTGATTGCGAAGGTGAACCGGCCTACACTGGTCATTTCCCATAATAAGACGCTGGCGGCCCAGCTCCACGGCGAGTTTAAGGAATTTTTTCCGAACAATGCGGTAGAATACTTCGTGTCCTACTACGACTATTACCAGCCGGAGGCCTATGTGCCGTCGACAGATACCTATATTGAAAAAGACTCCGACATCAATGCGGAGATCGAGAAGCTGCGCCATTCGGCTACCGCAGCCCTGGCAGAACGGCGGGATGTGATCATCGTGGCTTCCGTGTCCTGTATCTACGGTCTGGGAAGCCCGGTGGATTACGAGAACCAGGTGCTTTCCCTGCGTCCCGGCATGGAAAAGAGCCGCCACGATATTCTGCGGAAGCTGGTGGATATGCAGTACACGAGAAATGACCTTGGATTTGAACGGGGCTGCTTCCGGGTGAGGGGCGATATCATCGATATCTATCCGGCAGGGGCAGAAGCCGCGGTGCGGGTGGAACTGTTCGGCGATGAGATCGAAACCATCAAGGAGATCAACCCGGTGACCGGAGAGATTCTGGGCCTGCGAAACCACGTGGCAGTCTATCCGGCATCCCACTATGTGACGTCGCCGGAGAAGATGGAAGCAGCCATCAAAACCATTGAGGAAGAGCTGGAGGAACGTGTGACCTGGTTCAAGGATCGGGGCAAGCTGCTGGAGGCACAGCGCATCGAGCAGCGAACCCGGTATGATCTGGAAATGCTGCGGGAAATCGGCACCTGTAAGGGGATCGAGAACTACTCCCGTCATCTCAACGGTCTGCCGGCCGGCACAAGGCCATATACGCTGATCGACTACTTCCCGGAGGATTTCCTGCTGATCATCGACGAGTCCCATGTCATGCTGCCCCAGCTGCGGGCCATGTATGCCGGGGACCGGTCACGGAAATCGTCACTGGTGGAATACGGATTCCGACTGCCGTCTGCCCTGGACAACCGGCCGCTGAAATTCGAGGAATTTGACAGCCTGGTCAATCAGGTGGTCTTCGTCAGTGCCACACCTGCCCAGTACGAGCGGGAACAGGCCGGTGGCATCAGCGCAGAGCAGATCATTCGGCCGACGGGGCTTTTGGATCCGCCGATTGAAATCCACCCATCGGAGGGACAGATCGACCATCTCATCGGGGAAATCCGAAAGACGACGGAAAAGGGTGAACGAGTTCTGGTCACCACCCTGACAAAAAAGATGGCAGAGAGTTTGACCGACTACCTGAAGGGGGTAAATATAAAGGTACGGTACCTTCATTCCGAGGTGGACACCCTGGAGCGAATGGAGATCATCCGCGATCTGCGGCTGGGTGTGTTCGATGTGCTGGTAGGTATCAACCTGCTGCGGGAAGGACTGGATATTCCGGAGGTTTCGCTGGTTGCCATTCTGGATGCTGACAAAGAAGGCTTCCTTCGTACAGAGACCTCACTGATTCAGACCATCGGCCGTGCGGCCAGAAATGTGGACGGCAAGGTCATCATGTATGCAGATAACATCAGTAAGGCTATGCAGGCTGCCATCGATGAGACGGAGCGCCGGCGTGCCATCCAGGATGCATACAATAAGGCAAACAACATTACGCCGGCATCGGTGAAGAAGTCTGTCCGGGCTGTCATTGAAGCCACGAGAGTGGCAGAGGATGAAGAAGCCTACAAGGGAAAACGCCCGGTGGAAATGACGAAAAAAGAGCTGATGGATTTTGTAAAGAAACTGGAAAAAGAAATGAAGCAGGCTGCCGCAGACCTGCAGTTTGAGCGTGCGGCGCAGCTTCGCGACCAGATCTTTGAATATAAAGTAAGATTATAGCTTGGGGAGAAAAGAATAGAATGCAGAAAGATATCATCATCAAAGGGGCGAACGAGAACAATCTGAAAAACCTGGACGTGACCATTCCGCGGGACAAGTTCGTGGTGCTGACCGGGCTGTCCGGCTCAGGCAAATCATCGCTGGCGTTTGACACCATCTATGCGGAGGGACAGCGGCGCTATATGGAAAGCCTTTCTTCCTACGCCCGGCAGTTCCTGGGGCAGATGGAGAAACCGGATGTAGAGTACATCGAGGGGTTGAGCCCGGCCATTTCCATCGACCAGAAGACCACCAACAAGAATCCGCGTTCTACGGTGGGTACGGTGACGGAAATTCACGATTATCTGCGTTTGTTGTATGCACGCATCGGTAAGCCCCACTGCCCGGTCTGCGGCAAACCGATCTCCAGCCAGTCGGTGGATCAGATGGTGGATGCCATCATGAGCTTCCCGGAAGGTACAAGGATTATGGTACTGGCGCCGGTGATTCGCCAGCGGAAGGGAGAGCACGAAAAGATTCTGGAACGGATTCGGAAGGAAGGATATACGCGGGCACGAATCGATGGAGAGATCCGGCCTCTGGAAGAGGAAGAAATTAAGCTGGAAAAGACCTTCAAGCATACCATTGAAATCGTGGTGGACCGGATCGTGGTGAAGCCGGGGCAGGAAGGCCGGATCAGCGAAGCGGTGGAACTGGCCATGAACGAGGGCAGCGGTCTGGTGGTGGTCAGTGCGTCCATGGAGGGAGATACCTGGGAGAAGACCTTCAGCACCAAGCTGGCCTGTCCGGATCACGGCATCAGCATCGAAGAACTGGAGCCGCGGATGTTTTCCTTCAATGCGCCTTTTGGGGCCTGTCCTGCCTGCAACGGGCTGGGATTTACCGCGAAAATCGATCCGGAGCGGATCATTGCTTACGACAAGAGTATTATGGAAGGGGCGCTGAATAATATTTTCGCGTCCATGGAATATGCCAGCTACTACCGCCAAGTGCTGGAAGCGCTGGCCGATATGCATCATGTGAGCCTGGACACACCGTTTCGGGTGCTGCCGGCGGAGTTCGTGAAGGAGCTTCTGTATGGTACCGGCAGCAAACATCTGGTGTACGACTATACCAGCAGAACCACCGGAAAGGTCAGCCACCGGGATCATCCGTTTGAAGGGGTGATCAACAACCTGGAGCGCCGCTATCGGGAGACCGGATCGGATTACATGAAGTCCAAGCTGGAAAAATACATGGTGGAAGACGTGTGCCATCAGTGCCATGGAAAGAGGCTGAAGCCGGAGGTGCTGGCAGTCACCGTCGGAGAGAAGAATATTGCGGAGTTTTCAGACATGTCTGTGCGGCAGGCCCTGGAGTTCGTCAATCATCTGGAACTTTCAGAGATCGATCAGAAAATTGCTGCGCAGATTTTGAAGGAGATACGGGCACGCCTTCGATTCCTGGCCGATGTGGGGCTGGATTACCTGACGCTGAGCCGTTCTGCAGGAACCCTGTCCGGCGGGGAATCGCAGCGTATCCGTCTGGCGACCCAGATCGGTTCCAGTCTGGTGGGTGTGTTGTACATCCTGGATGAGCCGAGCATCGGTCTGCACCAGAAGGATAACGAAAAGCTGCTGGCGACTCTGCGGAACCTGACGGATATCGGAAACACCCTCATCGTGGTGGAGCATGACGAAGATACCATGTATGTGGCGGATCACATTGTGGATATCGGACCGGGCGCAGGGATTCACGGCGGACAGCTGGTGGCCCAGGGAACGGTGGAGGATATCAAGGCTTGTCCGGAATCTCTCACGGGACAGTACCTTTCCGGCACCCGCAAAATCTATGTGCCCGACCATCGCCGGGAGGGCAATGGGAAATCCATCGTCATCCGGGGTGCGCGGGAGAACAACCTGAAGAATATCGATGTGGAAATTCCGCTGGGGAAATTCGTCTGCGTCACCGGTGTGTCCGGGTCGGGGAAGAGCAGCCTGGTCAACGAGATTTTGTATAAGGGATCGGCCAATGTGGTCAACCGGCTGAAGGAGCCTGCCGGCGCACATGATGAGATTCTGGGTCTGGAACATATCGATAAGGTGATCGATATCGACCAGTCACCGATCGGCAGAACACCCCGTTCCAACCCGGCGACCTATACCGGCATGTTTACCTTTATCCGGGATCTGTTTGCGGGCCTTCCGGAAGCCAAGCTGCGGGGCTATGAGAAGGGGCGCTTCAGCTTCAATGTAAAAGGCGGCCGCTGTGAAGCCTGTGGCGGCGACGGTATCATCAAGATCGAAATGCATTTCCTGCCGGATGTCTATGTTCCGTGCGAGGTCTGCAAGGGACGCAGGTACAACCGGGAAACTCTGGAAGTGAAATATAAGGATAAGAGCATTTTCGATGTGTTGGACATGAGCGTCAGCGAGGCGCTGGAGTTCTTCCGGAACATCCCATCCATTCACCGTCATCTGGAAACCCTGGAAGAAGTGGGTCTGGGATATATCAAGCTGGGGCAGCCATCCACCCAGCTGTCCGGCGGAGAAGCCCAGCGTGTGAAGCTGGCCAGCGAGCTGGCACGGCGCAGCACGGGGAAAACTCTGTACATTCTGGATGAACCGACTACGGGACTGCATTTCGCAGACGTTGACAAATTATTATCAGTGCTTGACAAATTGGTCGATGCGGGTAATACTGTAGTAGTAATAGAACATAATCTTGATGTGATCAAACGAGCCGATCATATCATCGATCTGGGACCGGATGGTGGAGACCGCGGCGGCACGCTGGTGACCTGCGGAACCCCGGAAGAGGTTGCTCGCTGTGAAGCATCCTATACCGGCCAGTTCCTGAAAAAGCTGCTTGACCGATAATTTGGGAACTGCGGGCAGTGCAGTGAAACGCGGAAGGAGTACAAATGAAAAAAGATATGAATCTGACCATGCTGACCGATTTCTATGAAATTACCATGGCCAACGGATACTTTCAAACTGGAATGGCAGACGACATTGCCTACTTCGACATGTTTTTCAGACGGGTGCCCGATGGCGGCGGCTATGCCATTATGGCCGGGTTGGAACAGGTCATCGATTATCTGAAGAATCTGTCATTCACGGAAGAAGATATTGAATATCTGCGGAAGAAAGGAATCTTCTGCGAGGAGTTCCTGGAGTATCTGCGGAACTTTAAATTTGCCTGTGACGTATGGGCGGTACCGGAAGGTACGCCGATCTTCCCACATGAACCGATCCTCACCGTGCGGGGCCCTGTTATGCAGGCACAGTTCGTGGAAACCATGATTCTGCTGACCATCAACCATCAGAGCCTGATCGCCACCAAGGCCAACCGGATCGTACGGGCATCCAAGGGCCGTCCGGTCATGGAATTCGGAACACGCCGTGCCCACGGTGCAGACGCAGCCATCAGCGGAGCCCGGGCTGCATATATCGGCGGCTGTGCAGGGACAGCCTGTGCCATCGCAGACCGGGATCACGGCATTTCCGCACTGGGCACCATGGCCCACAGCTGGGTGCAGATGTATCCCGATGAATATTCCGCCTTTAAGAAATATGCGGAAATCTACCCGGACAACTGCGTACTGCTGGTGGATACATATAACGTGCTGAAATCCGGTGTGCCGGCTGCCATCCGCGTGTTCAAAGAAATGAAGCCGCGAAAGATGGGCATCCGAATCGACTCCGGCGACATCACCTATCTGACGAAAAAAGCAAGAAAAATGCTGGACGATGCAGGCCTGCAGGACTGCAAGATCACCATTTCCAATTCCCTGGACGAATATATCATCCGGGATGTTCTGCTGGAAGGTGCCTGCATTGACTCCTTCGGTGTGGGTGAACGGCTGATTACGGCCAAGTCCGAGCCGGTCTTCGGCGGTGTATATAAGCTGGCAGCGCTGGAAACCGACGGGGTCATGGTTCCGAAAATCAAGATCTCCGAAAATGTGGAGAAGATCACAAATCCTGGTTTCAAGAAGCTGTACCGCCTCTATGACAAGGATACCGACAAGGCCCTGGGCGATGTGATTACGCTGGCAGATGAGACCATTCCGGAAGTGGACGGCTATGAGATCTTCGACCCGAATGCAGTATGGAAACGGAAGACACTGAAGAATTACTATGTCAGAGACCTGCGGGTACAGATTTTCGACAAGGGCCGGTGCGTTTACGAAAGTCCGGACATTGAAGACATCAAGGCGTACGCGGCCGAGCAGGTGGATACGCTGTGGGATGAAACCCTTCGGTTCGAGA
>JAEDMR010000111.1 GCA_016302925.1 Bacillota bacterium | reverse complement strand
GCAGCCCCAGCTGCCGCCCCGGCCGTCCGTACTGGGAAATGTCAATGAGATCCTGCGGATGCTCGATCCGCACGCCGATGGAAAAGGGCTTCTGTTCCATGGCGATGCCGGATTCATGGAGCATGCGGAAGGTATCCCGCGCACTGTGACCCACTGCCAGAACCAAGGCCTGGCAAGGAATCTCTATCAGATTTTCTTTCTGATGTCCGCCATTCTGCAGATTGCGGACGGATATGCTGCGGATTCCTCCAGACTCCAGATTTATTGTTTCCATTCTGGAATCAAACCGCACTTCGCCGCCCAGACGGATGATCTCCTGCCGGATGTTCTTCACTACGATCCGCAGCAGATCCGTCCCGATGTGGGGCCGCTGCTTATATAGAATATCCTTCGGTGCACCGGCAGCCACCATCTCCTCCAGGACTTTGCGGATCCGTACGTCTTTGATGCCGGTGGTCAGCTTGCCGTCACTGAAGGTGCCGGCACCCCCTTCGCCGAACTGGACGTTGGAATCCGGATTCAGCACGCCGTGAGACCAGAACCGGTCCACATCTTCATGACGCCGGTCCACATCCTTTCCACGCTCCAGAATCAGCGGCCGGTACCCGGCCTGCGCCAGAATCAACCCGCAAAACAGCCCCGCAGGTCCCAGGCCGACCACCACCGGCCGCGCCGCCAGCGGTGCGGCCCCCTCGGCCGGCTCCGCCGGTACATACCGCATGTCCGGTGCGATCTCCAGCCGCAGCTTACCCGCCGACGGAAGGCGGAGATTCTTTTTCGGGTTTTTGCGGGATGCCACGTTGAAGTCCACCGAATAAACCCGAACGATATGGTTTTTATCCCGGGCATCGATGGATTCCTTTACGATTTCCCATTCCTTTATGAAGAAATCCCTGCCGCCGATTTTTTTCAGAATCTTCTCAGGGATTTTTTCCTGCGACTCATCGAGAGCCAGCTTGATTTGATGAATTCGATACATCCTGCTGTTTCTCCTTTATTTCAGAGGCTGTCCCCGGCGCCGCACCCTCTGCCGCCGGTCCGCCGTTTCCCGGCGCACCCGCCGCCAGCGCCGCCGCTGCCATGGCCTTTCCCGCCCGGATACCGCTGTCCCACGCAAAGTGCAGATTAAAGCCGCCGCACGGTCCGTCGTAGTTGAGGATTTCTCCTGCGAAATACAGTCCCGGCACCAGCTTCGACTCCATGGTATCCGGATCCACTTCCTCCAGCGTTACCCCGCCCCGGGTCACCTGGGCGTCGTTCCAGCCTTTGGTGCCGCAGACGGAAAAGGTCAGGGACTTGAGCCGGTCTGCCATGACCGCAGGATCCGGCGCAGCTTCGATCCATGCCGCCAGCTTTTTCTTTACCAGAGTCTGCAGGCTGCCGCCTTTCTGCCGTAGGATTTCGGCGGCTTCTTCCCGGCTGAACTCCGGCAACAGATCCAGCTGCAGCCCATACTCTCCAAAAGCCTCAGCAAAGGGCTTTCCCGGGTTCAGCACCAGCAGCCTGGACAAATTCATGATGCAGATCCCGGACAGGCAGTCCTTATTGAACTGTACCTCCCCCGTTTCCCTTGCCACAGGTTTCCCCAGATGGAGCAGGGTCACATCTGCCTTTGTCCGCACACCGGCCAGTCCTTTCAGGTCTTCCGATACCTGGATCGGGACCAGCGACGGCGCCAGCCGGGTCACGGAGTGACCGAGACGGCGGGCCAAGCCGTAGCCGTCTCCGCTGGTCCCGAACACGCTGTAGGACTTGCCGCCCATGGAAAGGAGCAGGATCCGGCACCGCAGGTGCCGGCTGCCGGCAGTTTGATCCGAATGGCGGCCCTTTGTGCCGGGTAGGTCGCCCTCCCCTCCGTCTCGGCTGCCGATCCGGTTTATTTCCACAATAAAACCGCCCGATGCACCGCAAGCCGCAGGGGTTTTCCCACCCTGCCCGCTCTGCGGCAGGGGTTCTCCCTCCGCTCCGGTCTGCGGCCGGGATTCCCCCGCCCCACTACTGACCGGCGGCCGGGCTTCGCCAGCCGGCCGAATCTGCGTCACCTGGCAGTTTATCATAATCTTTACATCATAAGACAGGGCGGTCTCCGTCAGAAGTGCGCTCACTTCCCCGGCTTCCTCCCCGTATGGATACATTCTTCCGGCTTCGTCGATCCGGGTCACCAGACCGACCGAAGAAAAAAATCTGTCCACCGTTTCCCGGTCGCCGCAGGCTGCATTGGACAGGTTGCACCGGCCGTTTCCCGTGGCCGACAGCTTCTTCCCCGGAATCTCCTTCTTTTCCAGAAGGCCGATCCGGAGAGAACGAGCCGGGCTGACGGATTTTGCGAAGCGGGCCGCACTGATGGCTGCTGCAAGCCCCGACGCACCGCCGCCGGCAATCAGAATATCAAAGTCCATGGGATTCCCCTTCCGCCGCCAGCCTTACGATTCCTGCGGCTCTGCTTCTTCGGCCGGAGTCTCCGTACCCGGCTTCGGCGCCAGGGTCCTGTCCATTTCCTCGGCAGGGGTCTGTTCGATGACCTTCAGCTCGGCCTTGGTCTCCTTGGCGAAACGGATGGCCTCCTTGGCCGCCTGATGGGCTTCCGCCGCCTTGGCCGCCGCTTCTTCCAGCTTTTCCTCCTTGGTCTTCAGGAACTCCGGCTTGCGGATCTTGATGGTGGCGCCCACGTGGGCGATATTGATGCCGCCGGACAGCATATAGATGCCCACCAGCGTGATGGTGGAAAAGTCAAACAGATCCTGGTCAAAAAACGCATACAGCCCCAGAACGATATTCACGAATCCGATGATCAGGTGGTCATAAAACCCGTCCCCCCGCACATCGATCTTTTCCCAGGCTCTGACGAAATTCCGGATACCGGTGAACAGAATCCACAGGCCCAGCACCAGAGGCACCGCCGCCTCGGCGGACAGCTTGTTCATCAGAATCAGCACACCCAGCATAAAGGTACAGGTTCCGTCGATCAGAATCCAGCTCTTGGTTTCATCCTCGCCGCGGTAGCCGCTATAGGAAAGGCACTCGATCACGCCAGCCACTGCGAACATCAGCCCCACGATGAAAGCCACGGACATAAAGGTCAGTCCGCCGTTGGCTATCAGGTAGATGCCCGTTATGCTGAACAGGGTGCCCATCATGATCGTAATAATTCTCATGGAAAGTCCTCCTTCTCAGTATTCTTATTATACTTTGTACGACGCGTCAAGTCAAGGCAAGCCATTTTCCCTTCACAAAAAAACCATATAGCCCTGTGCTGCCGGTTGTGGTAAAATGGATGCAGAAATGTGGATCAGAAAGGGGGTTTCTTTGCAAAATGTGTTCTCAAGGTTTTCGCGGCACGCCGAACCGTACCATCAACGCATCGGACCGTACCATTCTTCATTGTGATATGAACGGGTTCTATGCTTCTGTGGAGCTGCTGGACCGGCCGGATCTGCGGGATGTGCCCATGGCCGTCTGCGGCGATCCCGAAAGCCGCCACGGCATCATTCTGGCCAAGAATGAGCTGGCGAAAAAGGCCGGCGTGGTGACGGCAGAAACCATCTGGCAGGCGAAAAAGAAATGTCCGGATCTGCAGCTGGTTCGGCCCCACCGGGAGAAGTATACCTATTATTCCAGACTGATCAATCAGATATACCTGCGCTTCACCGACCTGGTGGAGCCATTCAGCATCGATGAATCCTGGCTGGATGTAACGGCCAGCCGTTCTCTGTTCGGCAGCGGCGTGGAGATTGCCGACACCATCCGTGCTGCGGTGCGTGAGGAACTGGGACTTACCCTGTCTGCCGGCGTATCCTATAACAAAATCTTCGCCAAGCTGGGCAGTGATTATAAAAAACCGGACGCAACCACGGAAATCACGCGTTCCAACTATCGTGACATCCTCTGGCCGCTTCCGGCATCGGATATGATTTTCGTCGGGAAGGCAACGGCAGAAAAGCTGCTGAAATCCGGCATCAAAACCATCGGAGAGATTGCAGTATGTGATCCGAAACGGCTGACTGCCCTGCTGGGAAAGCAGGGGCAGATGCTGTGGACCTATGCCAACGGATACGATACGTCTCCCGTGGCCCGCTACGGGGAAGGCGATGGCATGAAATCCGTCGGAAACGGCATGACCTTTCGCCGGAATCTGATCAGTGAGGAGGATATCCGCACCGCGGTTACCAGCCTGGCGGATTCTGTGGCCGGCCGCCTGCGGAAGCATCACCGAAAGGCTTTCGGCGTCAAGGTGGATATCAAGGATCCCACCTTCAGCACCATCTCCCGCCAGAAGCAGCTCTTCATTCCCACCAATCTGGCTGCAGAACTGTCTCAGGCAGCCATGGAGCTGATCCATGAAAGCTGGCGCCGCGGCGCGCCCATTCGGCTTCTTACCATTACGGCAATCAACCTCTGCGATGAAGAGGCTGAAGAACAGCTGAGTCTCTTCGCCTCCGACAACGAAAGTCACGCCCGCGGTGAAAAAATCGAACGGACCATGGATTCCATCCGTGATCGCTTCGGTTCTTCTGCCATCACCTTCGGCGGCGTTCTGGGCAACGACCTGGGGATCGACGACCCCAGCAGCAGCGACTGATTCCGCCGCCGGCTGCCGGCGGCGAAATCGCGTGGCTAATCCCGGAATTCTGCCACAATCGGCTCGATATATTGCTTGTCGATATAGTCGGCGCCTTCCGTCATATCATGATAAAGCCGGCGCTCATCCTCGGTCCACTGGCTTTCCGGCTTCTTTTTCAGCATGTTCAGGGTCAGGTTGATGATGGCCCGGTCCATGCCCTTTACCTTTTCAGGATCAAATGCACCTTTGCAGTAATACAGCGTCATGCCGGACAGGGCATACTTGTTGAAATTGATTTCCCGCACCTGAATGCGGTTTTCCTGGCTGTCGGTGTTCAGGCCCACCGCAAAAATCACAGTTTTCTTTTCCAGAATCTTCATCCGGTTCTTCCGGATCAGTTCAAACCCCTTGATCCCGCCTGCCTGCAGGGCTCCGCCGAAGATGATATTATCATACTTTCCGAAATCTCTCGCCAGGAAATGATCCGCATCGAAAATATCGCACTGAAGTTCCTCGGCGATCCACCGGGCATACTGCTCTGTAGCGCCGTATTTTCCTTTATATATGACAACGGTTTTCTTTTTCTTGTCGCTCATTTCTGCTTTTTTCCGCCTCCTCTACTTGCTCAGTACGGAAATCAGGTCATACATTTCCCGGTCGAATTCCTTCGGCAGATTCAGTGCTTCTTCCAGGTCGTATGCCACGATAGAACCATCCACTTCCCCCACTGCCTTGCTGCCGGAGTCCTGCCACAGCAGGTCCACCGCCTTGGCCGCAGTCAGAGTGGCCAGGTTCCGGTCACGCAGGGTCGGGCTTCCGCCCCGCTGCAGATAGGAAAGGACCACCAGTCTGGTTTCTTTTCCTGTCTTCTGCTCTATGGTTCTGGTCAGTTCCTCACTGGAGATTCCCGCCCCTTCTGCCTTGATGATGATGCTGTGCAGCTTACCCCGGTTCCGTCCTTCGATAATATGGCGGCAGATCTCGTTCACATCCGACGGCACTTCCGGCACCAGTACGGCTTCCGCACCACCGGCAAGTCCTGCGTACAGTGCGATGTCGCCGCAGTGCCGTCCCATGACTTCCACCACGGTGGTCCGGTCATGGGCAGAAGAAGTATCCCGCAGCTTAGAGATGGCTTCCAGAACCGTATTGACTGCCGTATCAAAGCCTATGGTGAAATCCGTATACTGTAGGTCATTGTCGATGGTTCCCGGCAGGCACATGACCGTGATGCCTTTTCTGGCCAGTTCGATACCTCCCCGCATGGAGCCGTCACCACCGATCACCACCAGCCCTTCAATTCCGAAGGTCCGCAGCATTTCCGCACCCCGTTCAATCCCTTCCGGGGTCTTGAAACGCTCGCTTCTGGCTGTTTTCAGCATGGTGCCGCCCCTGTGAAGGATGTCTCCTACAGAACTTCGATCCATCTGCTTCAGTTCACCATCCAGCAAACCTTCATACCCCCGCTGGATCCCGTACACTTCCATTCCTTTTTCTATGGCACACCGGACTACAGTCCGGATGGCTGCGTTCATACCCGGTGAATCTCCGCCGCTGGTCAATACGCCGATTCTTCTCATCAGTGTCTCCCCTTTCATTCTGTCACTTTTTATTCTGTCATTTTTACGTTTTCTTTTCCCAGGATTGCCATGAGCTGGTTTTTCAGGTTCTGATCCGGCTTCGCCCAAAGCTGCCGATCTGTCCGAAGTGTCTTTCCCTCCGGCAGATAGATGAGCACCTGGGCTTTGCCAGGATGACGCTTCAGTACGCTTTTTACCTGTTCCAGGGCGATCTCCCGGTTCATCTCTGCCGTCAGCTTCACCTTCACCAGCCCTTCCGGCTGCTCTGCCGGCTGCTGTATCTCACGCGGTCCGCTGTGCTGCGTGGTGCTCTGCCCACTGCGCTGACCATTCCGCAAGCTGCTGCTCTGCAAGCTTCGTGAGCCGCCTCTCTGTGCGCCCCTCTGGCTGAATCCCCGCTCCGCCGCTTCCTCCAGCGGCAAAATCTCATCGG
>JAEDMR010000003.1 GCA_016302925.1 Bacillota bacterium | reverse complement strand
TACATTCCGTATGCGATCCTCAACTGGATTAACCCGATCATATCCATTGTCTTCGGATACGTCGGCATCACCATGGAGAAGATGACAGAAGAAGAATATCAGAGAATTCTGGAACAGAGAGAAGCGGAAAAGCAGGCTGCTCTGAAAGCAATGGAAGCTTAATTCTACTTCGATTTGAAAAGTATTTCGAAAACAAAATTAATCTACAAGAAAATCCCCGGCACCGCCGGGGATTTTTTATGTATCATTCTTATATGATTTTCTATTTTGTGTATCGGATTGTTTCTTATTTCGTCTCGATGGACACCCGGCTCACTGCATCGGCAGGCAGCTTGACCAGACTGCGCAGATGCTGCAGCTTTTCACCGCCCATAGGCGGAACACCCTTCAAACGATAGGTAATGCCGAGCTTGCCGTATTTATTCACTGCCATGGTATGATAGCCCAGCAGTTCCACCTTCTGAATATTATGTATCCTCTCGATAAAATGATTCAGAGCCTCAATGTCTTCGTCAGTATCGTTAATGTCCGGTACGACCACATGGCGGATCCAGCAAGGTTTCTCCAGTTCATTCATCATATCGATGACTTCAAACAGCGTATCCTGATTCCTGCCGGTGATAATTTCAAACCGCTCCGGATCCGGATGCTTGATATCCAGAAGAACCAGATCACAGGCAGCAAGAGCATCGTGGGTAAACTCATCCACGTATGTACCGCTGATATCCAGGGCGCTTTCGATGCCTTCTTTTTTCAGCGCTTCCATGGCCTGAATCAGGAATTCGCCCTGCATCAGAGGCTCTCCGCCGGAAAAGGTAACGCCGCCCTTATTCCCGTAATACGGGATTCCTCTGACAGCCCAGTGTACAATTTCCTCGATCTCTATATCCTTACCGCCATCGGTCTTCCAGGAATCCGGATTGTGACAGTACAGACACCTTGCCGGACATCCCTGCATGAAAAATACGGTCCGGATTCCCGGTCCGTCTACTGCTCCAAATGTTTCAATGGAATGGATTCTGCCTTTCATCGCCAAACCCCTTTCTTTTATACTATATGAGGTGCCCACTCTTCGCAGGCACCTCATATAGTTTACATCATTTTTATATTTTTATCAAGGAATCGGATTTTCCAATTAGATGGACTGATGGAAGGTTCTTGCGATAACTTCCTTCTGGTGGTTCTTGGACAGAGCATTGAATCTTACTGCGTATCCGGATACACGTACGGTTAAGCTTGGATACTTTTCAGGATTTTCATATGCATCTTCCAGCAGGCTTCTGTTCAGTACGTTTACGTTCAGGTGATGTGCACCTCTGTTGAAGTAACCGTTCAGCAGGTTTACCAGAGTATCCTTTCTTTCTTCTCTTTCCTTACCCAGAGCTTCCGGAGTGATGGAGAAGGTGTTGGAAACACCATCCTGACAGGTATCCCAGTCAATCTTGGATACAGAGTTCAGGGAAGCAACTGCACCATGGCTGTCTCTTTCGTGCATTGGGTTTGCACCAGGAGCAAACGGAGTACCAGCTCTTCTTCCGTCTGGAGTGTTACCTGTCTTCTTACCATACATTACGTTGGAAGTGATGGTCAGTACGGACAGAGTGTGTACAGCATTTCTGTAAGTCGGGTGCTTTCTCAGTTCTTCGATGGTTCTTTCGGAAATCTTCACTGCGATTTCGTCTACTCTGTCATCATCGTTACCATACTTAGGGAATTCGCCTTCCGTTCTGTAATCAACGATAACGCCGTTTTCATCTCTGATCGGATATACCTTTGCATACTTGATTGCAGACAGGGAGTCAGCTGCTACGGAGAAGCCGGCTACACCGAATGCCATCAGTCTCTTTACTTCGGAGTTCAGGAATGCCATCTGGGAGCTTTCGAAGTCGTACTTGTCATGCATGAAGTGGATGATGTTCATGATGTTTACATACAGTTCGCACAGCCATTCCAGATAGATGTTGAATCTGTTCCATGCGTCTTCGTAATCGATCGGGCCGTCGCCAACCGGTTCCATCTGCGGACCAACGTGTTCGCCGGTTCTTTCGTCGATACCACCGTTTAAGCCCAGCAGCAGGATCTTCGCCAGGTTGCAGCGAGCGCCGAAGAACTGCATCTGCTGACCCATCTGAATTGCGGATACGCAGCATGCGATGGAGTAGTCTTCGCCGTAGGCCGGACGCATCTTGTCATCGTTTTCGTACTGAATGGAGTCCGTATCGATGGAAACCTGTGCACAGAATCTCTTGAACGGTTCCGGCAGATCCTTGGACCACAGAACAGTCAGGTTTGGTTCCGGTGCAGGTCCCAGGTTGTACAGCGTCTGAAGTACTCTGTAGGAGTTCTTGGTTACTTTATGTCTTCCGTCGAGACCCATACCGCCGATACCTTCGGTGATCCACATCGGGTCTCCGCCGAACAGTTCGTTGTATTCATTGGTTCTCAGGTGTCTTGCTACTCTCAGCTTCAGAATGTAGTCATCTACGAATTCCTGGATCTGTTCTTCGGTGTAAACGCCGTTTGCCAGGTCTCTTTCTGCATAGATGTCGATGAAGGTGGAAGTTCTGCCGACGGACATTGCCGCACCGTTTTCTTCCTTGATACCTGCCAGGTATGCGAAGTAAGTCCACTGGATTGCTTCCTTTACGTCCTTCGCCGGTCCGGAAATGTCGTAGCCGTAGCTTTCAGCCATCTTCTTGATATTCTTCAGAGCCTTGATTTCGTTGAATACTTCTTCAGAGGTTCTGATGTTTTCTTCGTTCATTACGTGTCTGGAAGCGATCAGCTCGTGATCCTTTTCCTTTTCTTCGATCAGGTAATCGATACCGTACAGAGCAGCTCTTCTGTAGTCGCCGATGATTCTGCCTCTGCCGTATGCATCAGGAAGACCGGTAATGTATCCCAGATGTCTAACCTGCTTCATTTCCTTGGAATATGCCTTGAACACACCATCGTTGTGAGTCGTGATGTAATCAAACATTCTGTCGATTTCTTCCGGCAGCTTCTCGCCATATTCTGCAACTTCTTCTCTTACCATCTTGATGCCGCCGAACGGGCAGATACCTCTCTTCAGAGGCTCATCTGTCTGCAGACCAACGATGACATCCTTGCCAGGAATGATGTAACCCGGTTCAAATGCATTGATTCTCATGATTCTGCTTGCATCAACCTTCAGAGTGCCGCCGGCCTTTCTCTCTTCTACCAGCAGTTCCTTTACTCTGTTGGAGCATTCGGTCGTTCTTGCAGTCGGACCTGCCAGGAAGCTGTCATCACCATCATACGGATGATAGTTTAACGTAATAAATTCTTCCACATCGATCTGTTCAGTCCAGCGTCCAGGCACGAAACCTTCCCATTCTTTTCTCATAAATTGCTTACCTCCCTCATTTGCGGTTCCCTTCTCTCTGCAAGGGACTAACCGCCATTACAACTTTACGCTTATCGATTCACTCGAAAACTCCACATCTCACTTCGAATGGATTCCTTAATGTTTTTGAATGTATAATGTATACTTTCTATGTCTATCATATACCCGTGTATACAGTATAGTCAAACATTTTTTTGCAAAAAACGTGCACTTTTTTGCATACATGAAAAATCCCCTTAACCGTTGCAGTTAAAGGGATTGAGCCGTTTCAAAAAAACATTTTTCAGACAAAAATTCAGATTGTTCTCCTGCCGCTTTCGGGTCTCTCCAAGGCCTGCTTTCAGGCTATGTCAAGGCTCGCTTTTCGCCTCTTGATGGCTCGCTTTAAGCTTTTTCATGGCTTTTTCTCCGCACCTTTCATAATTTCCGCCTTTTCCAATCATACTATTTCTGAAAGGATAATGTGTGATGGAGAATCTGTTTATTGATCTGGGAGCCGGGCTTTGGAAGTTGGTATCCCCTGTGCTGACCGCCCTCTCTCCGCTGCTGATCGGTCTGGTGCTGGCATACCTGCTGAACCCGGCAGTGGAATGGCTTGGAAAGAGGATGGGCAGGGGACCGGCCATCCTTCTGACTTACCTGCTTCTCTTTTCCGCCCTGAGCGGACTTCTTTATGGATTTATCGTACTGATTCTTGGGGCCCTACCCACCGGCGGTCTCCGGGAAACGGCTGACATGGTGCGAATCTATTTTGAGGAAGCTTACGAGACTGCCGCTGCCTTTGCCGGACGTTTCCTGCCGGAAGACCTGATGGATGCCACTGATGCGGCAGACAGCCTGCAGCGATGGGCAATCCAAAGGTTTTCACCGGCATCTGTTGCCGGATTTCTCTCTGCGGTTTTCGGCGGAGCATTCAGCCTGTTTCTCGGCGTGATGGTATCTGTCTATCTTCTGAAGGACAAAGCATTCTTCCTTCTTTTATGGCATCAGTTTCTTTCGCTGGTGCTGAAACAGAAGCTTCATGGGCAGCTCAGCGAAGTGATGGACGAAATCAACCACGTTGTTACCGCCTTTCTGAAAGGTGCTCTGGTAGACAGCCTGATTGTGGCGTTCCTGTCTTCTCTGGTACTGGCAGTCGTCGGTGTGGAATTCGCTGTTGTCCTGGGGCTTCTCATGGGAATCCTCAATATGATTCCCTATTTCGGCCCATTCATCGGCATGGTACCTGCTTTTCTCACGGCCTTCTTTGACGGAGGTCTGCCGAAAGCAATCGCCGCCATTCTGGGACTTTTTCTCGTCCAGCAGATTGACGGCGATCTGATTTATCCGCATATTGTGGGAAATACCACGGGACTGCATCCCCTGTTTGTTCTGCTTGCCGCCAGTATCTCCGGATACTGCTTCGGTCTTCCCGGCATGATTATCGCTGTACCGGCTGCAGGGATTTTGCAGATTCTGATTCGGCGCTGGGCCTTCCGCTGAGACCTGCGGAATCTTTATCCGAAAATCGGCGGATATTCCAGCGTATCTCCGCTTTTTTTCACCTTCACAGCCTTCAGATACGCTCTGGCGGTATCCATGCAGGTCAGCACAGGCAATCCGTGCTCGATGGCCTGGCGGCGAAGCGGGAACATATCAGTTGCAACATTATTTGTTACCTGCGGTACATTAATCACAACCTGAATTTCCTGGCTGATCATTTTCCCTACCTGTTCAAACGGCACCGCCTCGCAGACAACACCTTTCTCCTTCAGGTAGGCAGCAGTTCCTGCCGAGCCGTATATGGTAAAGCCCTCGGCCGCCCATTCTCCCATGACTGCAGCGTTTTCTTCGGTCTTATCATGATCCCGCAGGGAAACATATACGCCGCCACCCGAGAAGATCTCCGTACCTGCACCAAGGAATCCCTTATACAATGCTTTGTCAAGATCCGGATCCATGCCCAGCACTTCGCCCGTAGACCGCATTTCCGGTCCCAGAGCCACGTCAACATCCGTGAGCTTTGCATTGGAAAAGACCGGAACCTTTACGGCATAAAATCCCGATTTCGGATACAGGCCGGTGCCCCATTCCAGTTCCGGGAGCTTCTGCCCCAGCATGACGGCGGTTGCAGCCTTTACCATCTGTACGCCTGTCACCTTGCTGAGAATCGGCACCGTCCGGGATGCACGCGGATTCACCTCAATGACGTAAATCTCTTTCCCGTCATATACATACTGTACGTTCATCAGTCCGCAGACGTGCAGGGCGCGGGCGATGCGTTCCGTATAGTCGATGGCCTTGTCCACCACCGCATCCGGCAGCGAATAGGCCGGATAGACAGAAATACTGTCTCCGGAATGGATGCCGGTTCTTTCGATATGTTCCATGACTCCCGGTACAAGCAGATTTTCTCCGTCGCCAACCGCATCCACCTCAAACTCGATGCCCTCTACATATTTGTCAATGAGGACAGGATGCTCGGTGGAAAGTGAAACAGCTTCTTTCAGGTACTTCTTCAGCTCTCCGTCGTTATAGACCACCTGCATGGCCCTGCCGCCGATAACGAAGGATGGGCGGACGATGAGCGGGTAGCCCAGTTTTTCCACAATGGCAGCGGCCTGACTTTCTTCCGTAATGGCCCCGCCGTCCGGCGTCGGAATTCCGATTTCATGAAGCAGATCGGAGAATTTTTCACGGTCTTCCGCAAGATCGATGTATTTATTCGGGGTGCCAAGTACAGGGATGCCTCTGGCCGATAAGCCCTCCGCCAGATTCAGGGCCGTCTGGCCGCCCAGCTGAAGGATGACGCCCTTTGGGCGCTCTTTCTGAATGACGCTCATGATATCGTCCACATGGAGTGCTTCGAAATACAGCTTGTCCGCCGTATCAAAATCCGTGCTCACGGTTTCCGGGTTATTGTTGACGATAATGGATTCGTATCCCAGCTCCCGGAGTGCCCAGACTCCCTGCACGCAGCAATAGTCGAATTCGATTCCCTGTCCGATCCGGATCGGACCGGAGCCAACCACCAGAACCTTGTCTCTGTCGTCGGCCACCGACTCGTCTTCCTCATCATAGCAGGAATAATAGTACGGTGTAGCGGCCTCGAATTCTCCGGCACAGGTATCCACCATTTTATAGACCGGATGTATATCGTAATAGGTCCGCAGATCATGGAGCGCATTGGCGTTGATCCGAGACAGGCTGAGGATCTCCGCATCTGTAAATCCCAGGGCCTCTGCTTCTGCAATCAGTCCGGCAGAAATTGTCTCATTCTCCAGCCGTTTTTCCATCTGTACAATGTTATCGATTCTGCTGAGGAACCACATGTCGATCCCCGTCTTTTCATGAAGTTCCTGCAGGCTCATAATGCCTCTGCGCAGCAGTTCTGCAATGACGAAGAGTCGTTCATCGTCGCAGGCCATGAGCTTTTCTTTCAGCCCCTCTGCAGTCAGCCCAGTCACATATGGAATTCGCAGCCCGTCACAGCGTACTTCCAGGGATGTAACGGCCTTCAGAAGTGCACTTTCAAAGGACCTGCAGATGGACATAACTTCACCGGTGGCTTTCATCTGCGTCCCCAGCTTCCTGCTGGCTGTCCGGAATTTATCAAATGGCCATTTCGGGAATTTCACCACGCAGTAATCCATGACCGGCTCGAACAGGGCACTGGATTCTTCCGTGATGTAGTTGGACAGTTCATCCAGACTGTACCCCAGTGCGATCTTCGCTGCAATCTTGGCAATCGGGTAACCGGCAGCCTTGGAAGCCAGTGCGGAAGACCGGCTCACCCGCGGATTCACTTCGATGACAATATACTGACTGGAGCCTGGGTTCAGTGCGAACTGCACATTGCACCCGCCTTCAATCTTCAGAGCACGGATAATCTTTAAAGATGCATCCCGCAGCATCTGATATTCGGCATCCGCCAGAGTCTGGGTCGGCGCCACGACGATGCTGTCGCCCGTATGAATTCCCACCGGATCCAGATTTTCCATAGAGCAGATGATGATGCAGTTGTCCTTGCTGTCCCGGATGACTTCGTATTCGATTTCCTTCCATCCGGCGACAGATTTTTCTATGAGAACCTGTCCGATGGCACTTTTTTCGATGCCCAGCTGCACCAGTGCTTCCAGGTTCTGCATATCCTGGGCGATGCCGCCTCCTGTACCGCCCAGCGTGAAGGCCGGACGGATAATCACAGGAAACCCTTCCTGCTCGACGAAAGCGACTGCCTCCTCCAGGCTGGTCGCGATGGCAGACGCAGGAATCGGTTCACCGATTTCATTCATCAGCCTCTTGAACTGCTCCCGGTCTTCTGCCTTTTCGATGGCTTCCTTATTGACCCCCAGAAGCTCTATGCCCAGCTCTTTCAGAACGCCGTTTTCCTCCAGCTCCATGGCCAGATTCAGACCGGTCTGGCCGCCGAAGCCTGCCAGGATTCCATCTGGCTTTTCCTGCCGCAGAACAGCTTCCACTGCCTCTGCGGTCAGCGGCTGGATGTAGACACGATCTGCAATGCCCTGATCCGTCATAATGGTGGCAGGATTACTGTTTATGAGCACCGTTTCGATGCCTTCCTCCTTTATGGCCTTGCAGCACTGGGTTCCTGCATAGTCAAACTCGGCAGCCTGCCCGATGATAATGGGGCCGGAGCCGATGATCAGCACTTTCTTAATATTCTTTTTCAGCATGGCGTCCTCCTCATTTCTTCATCATTTCCACAAACTGGTCAAACAGAAACGCACTGTCCCCCGGTCCGGGATTTGCTTCCGGATGATACTGAACAGAAAAGATCGGTCTGTTTCTGTGGCGCATCCCCTCCACCGTCCGGTCATTCAGGTTCAGCTCCGTCACCTCCATATCCCGCAGGATGATGCTTTCTGCCTCCACCGCATAACCATGGTTCTGAGACGTGATATAGCTTCTTCCTGTCTCCCGGTTATAAACTCCGTGATTGGCGCCGCGGTGACCGTATTTCAGTTTGTAGGTTTTGCCCCCTGCCGCAAGGGCCAGAATCTGATGTCCCATGCAGATACCGAACATAGGCAGCGGCTTTCCGTCCTGCCGCTTTGCCTCCATCAGCTTTTTGACTTCCTGTACTGCCTCCTGTGCCGACTCAGGATCCCCGGGACCGTTGGAGAGAAATATTCCATCCGGATTGGATGCCAGAACTTCTTCCGCTGTAAATCCGTAAGGGAAAAGATGGACATTGCAGCCTGCCTGCTCCAGGGCTTTCAGTATGGAACGCTTGGTGCCGAAATCCAGCACCGCCACATTCAGGTTTTCTTCCTTATATACTGCCAGATCGGACGCCGCTGCCCAGGAAGCTTCCTTCATATAGTCCGTCCGAAGGGGCGTTTCTTCGCAAAGCTTTTTCAGCTGACGGAAGTTCAGATCTTCGGTGGTAATGACACATTTGACCGTACCTTCCTGCCGGATCTTTTTCGTGATTTTTCTCGTATCCACGCCGCAGACCCCCGGAACATCCATTTCTTTCAGCCACTGATCCAGCGTCTTTTCACATCGGTAATTGGACGGAGCCGCGCACACTTCCTTCACCACCAGACCTCTTGCGTAAATACGGTCTGACTGATTGTCCTCCGCGTTAATCCCGTAGTTTCCGGCCAGCGGCCAGGTCATGGTAATCACCTGTCCCATATACGATGGATCCGTCAGGGTTTTCTGATATCCTGTCATGGCTGTATTGAATACCAGTTCTCCGACACAGGTCTTTTTCGCACCGAAGCCCTTCCCCGCAAAAAGGCTTCCGTCCTCCAGATAGACTTTCCCTTCCATGCTTCCTCTCCTTTATTAATTATTTTTATTCGCAGTTATGTATTTTTACTCGACAAACGATTATACTCCTGTTCTTTCATATATGCAAGAGTATTTATTCATGTTCTTGAAAAAATACTTAGCTTTTTAGGGTTTTTTCACAATTTAGCACTTGATTTTGTGAATATTTGCGAGTATAATAACAAATGTTTCAACGAGATATTCAAAATATCAAATATTTATTCACATACAATGGGGAGGTAATTCACATGGCAAAAGAAAAAATCGTTCTGGCCTATTCCGGCGGCCTGGACACATCCATCATCCTGACCTGGCTGAAGGAGCAGTATGACTGTGAGGTCATCGCAGTATGCTGCAATGCAGGACAGAAAGAAGACTTTAAAGAAATCGAGGAGAAAGCGTACCGGACGGGTGCTTCCAAGGCATACATACTGGATATACAGAAGGAATTCGTAGAAGATTATATCTGGCCGACGGTAAAAGCTGGTGCGATCTATGAAAATGCATACCTGCTGGGAACATCCATGGCTCGTCCGCTGATGGCGCAGAAACTGGTGGAAATCGCCGAGCAGGAAGGTGCTTACATCATCTGTCACGGCTGTACCGGCAAGGGCAACGACCAGGTTCGTTTCGAAACCACCATCAAAGCACTGAACCCTGCCATCAAGCTGGGACTTCCATTCCAGAGAGGATCTGATCGAATATGCGAAAGCACATGGCATTCCAATTCATCAGACGGTAGAGAAGATCTACTCCAGAGACGAAAACATCTGGCATATCAGCCACGAAGGCGGCAATCTGGAAAATCCGTGGAACGAACATCTGAAAGACATCCACGTGCTGTCCTGCGAACCGGAAGACGCACCGGATGAAGTAGAGTACGTGGAGATCGATTTTGAGAAGGGTATTCCTGTGGGTCTTAACGGCGAAAAAATGGATGCAGTCAGCCTGCTGGAAAAGCTCAATGAACTGGGCAGCAAGAACGGCATCGGTACCATCGACATCATCGAAAACCGTCTGGTCGGCATGAAGTCCAGAGGCGTATACGAAACGCCGGGCGGCACCATTCTCTATGCGGCCCATGCTGATCTGGAACGTCTGATTCTCGACAGAGACACCATGCAGTACAAGAATATCGTGTCACAGAAATTCTCACAGCTGCTTTACGACGGACTGTGGTTCACCCCGCTGCGGGAAGCCATCAGCGCCTTCGTCGATAAGACACAGGAACAGGTAACCGGTACCGTAAAGATGAAGCTTTATAAGGGCAACGCCCTGCCGGTAGCCAGCAAGTCCGACTATGCACTGTACAGTGAAGAGTTCGCCACCTTCAGTGCAGACGAGGTTTACAACCAGCATGATGCAGAAGGATTCATCAATCTGTTCTCCCTTCCGCTGAAGATCCGCGCCATCCAGAAAGAGCAGCTGGAAGGCGGTTCCAAATACAGCCATGTACTGGAAAAGAAGATTCTCAAAGGAGGAGACTTTAAGGAATGAAGATGTGGAAAGGCAGGTTCGCCAAAGAAGAAAGCCCTGCGGCCAATGCATTTAATTCTTCCACATCTTTTGACGGCCGCATGTGGAAACAGGATATTCTGGGCAGCATAGCCCATGCAAAAATGCTCGGAAAACAGGGCATTATCACAGAAGAAGAGTCCGCATGTCTGGTGACCCATCTGAAAGAGATTTACTGGGATATGGAAGCCGGACGTCTGGATTTTGAGCCGGAAGACGAAGACATCCACATGTTTGTGGAACGGATTCTCACCCACCGCATCGGTGAAACCGGCAAAAAGCTCCATACAGCCAGAAGCCGCAACGACCAGGTTGCACTGGACTTCCGCATGTATCAGAAGGAGCTCATTGAAAATATCGACAAAGCACTCTATTCTCTATTAGAAGTTTTGTACAGGCTGGCATGTGAGCATCAGGACACGGTTCTCCCCGGGTTCACTCACATGCAAAAAGCCCAGCCTGTGTTGCTGGCTCAGCACCTGCTTGCATATTATCAGATGTTTGCCCGTGACAGGGAGCGGTTTAGCGACTGCCTGAAGCGGACGGACTATATGCCGCTGGGTGCAGGGGCTCTGGCCGGTACCACATACAATACGGACCGCCAGTATCTGAAAGAGGAACTGGGTTTCTCCAAGCTGTGTACCAACAGTATGGATGCAGTCAGCGACCGGGATTTCGCCATTGAATTTCTCAGCTGCTGCTCTATGGCCATGATGCATCTGTCCCGCCTCTGTGAGGAACTGATTCTCTGGTGCAGCCCGGATTTCGGTTTCATCGAGATGGACGACAGCTACTCCACCGGAAGCAGCATCATGCCGCAGAAGAAAAATCCGGATATGGCTGAGCTGATTCGCGGCAAAACCGGCCGTGTCTATGGCGATCTGATGGGTCTGCTGACGGTGATGAAGAGCCTGCCGCTGGCCTATAACAAGGATATGCAGGAAGATAAGGAACCGGTGTTTGATGCGCATGACACGCTGACCGCCTGTCTGGATATGATGCAGGCTATGCTGTCCACCATGACGGTGAAAAAGGACGTCATGGCTGCCTCCGCAAAATCCGGCTTCATGAACGCTACCGACGCTGCAGACTATCTGGTTTCCAAAGGTCTTGCATTCCGTGACTGCCACGAGATCATCGGCAAGATGGTTCTCTACTGTATCAACGAGGGCAAGAATCTGGAAGATCTGTCTCTGGAAGAAATGAAGCAGTTCTCCGACGCTTTCGGCGAAGATGTGTACGATCATATCGACATCCTTGCCTGCATCAAGGCGAAGAAATCGGAAGGCTCCACTTCACCGGAAAGCGTGCAGGCACAGCTTGCAGCAATCAAAGCGAAAATGGACTTTTAGTCCTTTACCATAACCCCATAGTATTCTTAAAAAATATCCGCCGGCCTACCCACCGGCGGATATTTTTCATGCCCACGCCCCCGGGTAAAAAATATTTTGCGAAACACCTTGACAGGTGCAGCATTTTACGGCATAATAGCAGTCAACTGAACATTTCCTATGAAACCTTCGGAATCAGAATTCATTATCAGAAACCGGAGGCGGAGGAACTCTGGAGAATCCCGCTCAGGGCGGGTGCCGAAGGTGCAAGGCGTTTTGAGGCAGGTCAAGGAGACCGGCAGGCGCTGAATCTCTCAGGCAAAAGGACAGAAGTACACAATCCGTATCGCGCGGACGGATCAGAATGCACACTGCCATGTTCTTCGGAGCTGTTGATTTTTTATCAGCAGCTTTTTTGTTGTTCAAAATGAAAGAATAAGAAGATACAGGAGACAAGTAGAAATGGAAACACTATTAAAGATCGTGCAGACAGTAAATCTTTATCTGTCTGACTACATACTGATTATTATGCTGGTTGGCTGCGGCCTTTATTTCACCGTAAAGACACGTTTTGTACAGATTCGCTGCTTCGGAGAAGGCATGCGCCGAGTATTCGGAAATTTCAGCCTTCACGGGGGAAGCCACCATGGCGGAATGAGTTCCTTTCAGGCTCTGACCACTGCCATCGCAGCACAGGTTGGTACCGGTAACATCGTCGGTGCCTGCGGTGCGATCCTGGTCGGCGGGCCAGGTGCCATCTTCTGGATGTGGATCATTGCGTTCTTTGGAATGGCAACCATCTATGCCGAAGCCGTTCTGGCACAGAAGACCCGACAGGTGGACGCAGATGGCAACGTTCTCGGTGGTCCGGTCTGCTATATCCGTACCGCATTTCAGGGAAATTTCGGAAAATTTCTGGCCGGATTCTTTTCGGTGGCCATCATTCTGGCTCTGGGGTTCATGGGTACCATGGTGCAGTCCAATTCCATCAGTGAGGCTTGTCAGAATGCCTTCGGTATTCCTGCATGGATCATTGGCCTGGCAGTCTGTGCCTTCGCCTCGGTGATCTTTATCGGCGGTGCAAGCCGGGTTGCTTCGGTCACGGAGAAGCTGGTACCAATTATGGCGGTGCTCTATCTAATTGGCGGCCTGATCGTGCTGATTTCCCGCATCGAATATCTGCCGGAAACCTTCGGCATGATTTTCAAATATGCCTTCGTACCGAATGCCATCATCGGCGGCGGACTGGGACATGCACTGAAAACTGCTGTCAGCCAGGGTGTCAAACGCGGTCTGTTCTCCAATGAGGCCGGTATGGGTTCCACACCGCACGCTCATGCCATGGCAAAAGTTGAAACACCGCACGATCAGGGTGTCGTCGCCATGGTGGGTGTTTTCATGGATACGTTCATCGTTCTGACCATGACTGCGCTGATCGTCATCTCTACCCTGTATGCAGGAGACGGGATTCTGGCATCCGGTGCTGCGGACGGTGTGGAAAAAACCAATATGGCACAGCTGGCCTTTTCCATGATTTTCGGTGGAACCGCAGGAAGTGCTTTTGTCGCAGTATGTCTGCTGTTCTTCGCATTTTCCACTATTATCAGCTGGAATCTGTTCGGAAAGATCAATGTGGTATACCTGTTCGGGAAGAAAGCTGCGCTGCCGTATTCTGTCATCGCCATCGCATTCATGTTTCTGGGTGCCATCCTTTCCAATACGCTGGTATGGGAACTGACCGACATGTTCAATCAACTGATGGTTGTACCAAATGTCATCGCACTGCTGGCTCTTTCCGGGCTTGTGGCTGCAGAGGCGAATACGAAGAGTAAAGCATAGCGTAATAAAAGAGGGGCCTCTGTCGGCATTCCATTGTCGGAATGTCTGGCAAAGTGACCCCCCTTTCCGTTTACCGCACTTTATATTCTTTCATTAATTTGTCCCGGAAGACTTCATCCTCCGTAGATTTTTTCAATTCGTCGATGCGACCATCTTTTAGCAGAAGTACCATCAGCAGATTGACTGCTTCGGCTTCCTGTGCTTTCGCTTCGGCTTCTGCTGCCTGGGCTTCAGCCTCCTGTGCTCTCGCTTCTGCATCCGCTATCACGCTCTGCGCCTCTTTCAACCTGCGTTCCCGCAATTCCAGTTCTTCCTGTATCGTCATCAGTTCCTGCACCCCCTCCACCTGATTTGCATGCTCTACCCGATGGTGGATTTCTCGAATCAGCGCGTCGCTCTCTTCAACCGTCCCATCCTTCAGATAGGCATAGAATGTCCGCAGATGCTCCGGGCAATTCTCAGGAGAGCAATCTGCGTTCAATATCAGTGTATACTGTTCATCTCCTAAAGGCAAGTGATTTTTTTCTTCCATCATCTGAAAGCGGTACACAGGTTCTCCCATTTCAAACAGATCAAACATGCAGATGAAAATGACATAGCAGGGTTTCAGTGCATCGTAATTCTGCCCTCTTTTCAGGAAATAAGCGTCCAGTACAGAATGGTAATACCGGATTCTCGGCGGCAGTTCCCCTGTGTTCTGCACCTGCATTTCGATTACGCACCAGATATCCGAGTCCTCAAATAGAACATCCAGGCGTACAGATTTCGCATACAACCCGGGGATTAAGGTTTTTTCTGTTTCCAGATACTTCAGATTGACTACCGGGGAATCCGGGAAACGTATTTTTCGGATCCTTCGCTCCGGGATGATCCTCTGGATCAGTTCGCTGCACAGTTCCTCATCCCTCATGATAATGGCAAACATAATCTGATTGGTAAATTTGTATTTCAGTTCTTTCGTTTTCTCGCTCATTTCTGCAAACCTCCATTGAAATAATTTCAAAACCGGTTTGCACTCAGTATACCTGTTTGCAGACGTATTACAAGAAAAATTTTCAAAAATGTTGTCGTTTAGGGCTTAATTGCCGTAATTTAGGGAGTTTCTGCATTTTACATATTATTCCATCTATCTTCAGTCTATCTGGCAAGATGTCATCACCAGCAGACAGCCTTTTTTGACTTCAATATCTGCCTGCTCGCCGATAAACTCGTTGCTTACGCCCAGCGGGAAGGATCCGGTGAGCTGAGCATCATCCAGAGTGTATTTCAGACCCTTCAGTGTAACGCCCCGTGCCGTATCCCCCATGCAAAAGACGGAAACCATGCCCCGGTCACGGGCAGAAAGGGTCAGACGCCCGGATTTTGCGCAGTCATCACTGAAGATTGCCGTAACCCATACCCTTCCGTCGGTCATCCACCCCGTCATGCCCCGCCGGGCCAGCCAGACCAGATGCTGCAGATTGGCGATGGTATGCTCCAGCTTGCCCCCCAGGCAGCCGTGAAAAACGAAATTCCGGTATCCCCGCTCTGCTCCCTTTTCCATTGCTACAAAGGTATCGGTCCAGTCCTTCATCACCTGCAGGCGCACCACATTATCATGGGCAGGCTCGAAGCCCAAGGTGTCGAAATCCCCAACCACCATGTCGGGCCGCACACCTGCAGCCTCCAGATACCGCAGGCCGCCGTCGGCGGCAATGATATAATCGTCTTCTTCCGGCGAGAAGCCTTCATCCATCAGACCGCTGCATGGGCCGGCACCGACGATCCAGCAGCATGGTTCTTTTTCTTTTTTTGAATTTATTTTCATTTATAATCTCTCCGCCACTTGTTTTTTCATATCAACCGTCTTCATTTCAATCATTATTGTACCATTTCACAGCTTTCTGCCGCAAGCCCCTTTTGTTCTTTCGCTTCTTCGCCCAAAAACAGGAAATGGGACCCATGTCACCATGAGTCCCATAATAAAAGGATACAAATTAATCGAATTTGCTTACGCAAAGGTGATAACCGTACCGGTTCTTCCTTCCAGAGCATCGATGGCCTTGTCCAGAGAGGTGATAATCGCCTTCTTGTTCGGGTTTGCTCTGACGAACTTCATGGCAGCCTGTACCTTCGGAAGCATGCTTCCCGGTGCGAACTGGCCTTCTTCGCAGTATCTTGCTGCGTCTGCCAGGTTCAGGGAAGACAGGTTTTCCTGGTTTGGTTTGTTGAAGTTGATTGCAACCTTTTCCACTTCGGTCAGGATCATCAGTGCGTCGGCTTCTACCTGCTCTGCCAGCAGTTCTGCTGCGAAGTCCTTATCGATAACAGCAGCAACACCTTCCAACGTACCGTCCGGGTTTTCCATGACAGGAATGCCGCCGCCTCCGCAGGTGATGACGATGGTGGAATCCCACAGTCTCTTTACAGCATCGATTTCAACGATCTTTCTTGGCAGCGGGGAAGGAACGACTCTTCTCCAGCCTCTGCCGGCATCTTCCTTCATGGTGTAGCCCTTATCAGCAGCTAGCTGCTTTGCTTCTTCTTCGCTGTAGAACGGACCAATCGGCTTGGTCGGGTTCTGGAATGCAGGGTCAGCTGCCTCGACTACCATCTGGGTAGCCAGGGTAACAACCGGGGTATTCTTATTTCTCTTGTTCAGCGCATATTTCAGTGCCTGCTGCAGGTGATATCCGATATATCCCTGAGACATAGCGCCGCATACGTCGAACGGCATAGCCGGAGTCACATCCTTGGCAGTTTCGGAAGCCAGCAGGATTCTTCCTACCTGTGGACCATTTCCGTGAACTACTGCAACTTCATAACCTCTTTCGCTGATTTCAGCGATGTGCTCGCAGGTCTTTCTTACCACTTCCAGCTGCGCTTCTGCGGTAGCCGGACCATTTCCGGACTGCAGGGCGTTTCCGCCTAACGCAATGACTAATTTCTGTGCCATTTCTCTATTCTCCTCTGTGAAAACAGGCAGGGTGCGTTCTCCCTGACCGACGCTGCCGCACCAACTGTTCTATGCAGGAGCCATCCGTCCCGTACCCGCCATTTTTTTGCTTATTATAAATCGTCTCTGTTTACAGGACAGGACATACATCTAGGGCCGCCTCTGCCTCTGGACAGCTCCGCACTTGGCATAGCCAGGACCTTAATGCCCTTCTTATCCAGCAGATCGTTGGTTACATAGTTTCTTTCGTAAGTAACCACGGTTCCCGGTGCGATGCACAGCGTGTTGGATCCATCGTTCCACTGTTCTCTCTGTGCAGCGATCAGGTCACTGCCGCCGCAGCGGATCAGGTCCACAGCAGGAAGCTTCAGTTCCAGGGCAAGAATCTTATTCAGTTCGTCCTTCATGGAATTGAACTTCAGCTGTCCGCCTTCTCCCAGGGTGATTTCATATACACCCAGCGGGCCTTCGATTTCCGGATGGATGGTGAACTTGTCGTAGTCTACCATGGTAAATACCGTATCCAGATGCATGAATGCTCTGCACTTCGGAATATCGAATACCAGCACTTTCTTGAAGGTGGAATTCTTCAGCAGATTTTCTGCGAAATTTTCAATGCCGGCCAGGGTGGTTCTCTGGGAATAACCCACTGCCACCATATCCTTGGACAGCACCAGAACGTCGCCGCCCTCGATGGAATAGTTTCCATATACATCGTACCACATCGGTGTGTCTTCCAGAGCAAAGTCTCTGTTGTACTTCACCATGTACTTCAGCAGCAGCGCCTCACGGCGTCTGGCCGGTGTGCTCATGTGGTGGATGTTGATTCCGTTGCCGACGCAGGCACCAGGGTCTCTGGTGAAGTACAGGTTCGGCATCGGATCACTTACGATCGGCTCGTCGTCTTCCACGATGTCCACCAGAGAATTGGTGGAAATGTGGCGGATCTCATCGGTAAAGATACCTGCAATGCAGGCTTCTATCAGAGCGTCCGGATCCTTGGACAGCAGGTATTCTGCAATAGCTTCCCTGCGGCCTTCGGAATGAATATCACTCAGTTCCACGAATTCTCTGACGAAGTTGTACTTGATCTTTTCGTCTGCCAGCGCTTTGGCAGTTTCTTTTTCATAGTAGCAGACTTCGACGCCGTTTTCCTGCAGGATGCGGGCAAAGTTATCGTGCTCTTCCTGAGCGACCCTTAAATAAGGGATATCATCGAACAAGAGTCTCTCGAAATTGTTTGGGGTCAGTTTTTCTAGCTCTCTTCCGGGTCTGTGCAGTAAGACCTTGTTTAACTTTCCGATTTCGGAATAGTTATGAATTCCAGGATACATATCTGAGTCCTCCTTTTTTGACTTGTTCTGAAAGCATGCCGCCTTCAGAGAAGAGATTGAAACGGAATTAACCGATGGTTGCTACGATAACAGCCTTGATGGTGTGCATTCTGTTTTCTGCTTCGTCAAATACTACGGAGTTCTTGCTTCTGAATACTTCGTCGGTTACTTCGCGGATGTCGTAGCCAGCTTCCATCTGCGCCTTGGCCATCTTGGTTTCGAAATCGTGGAAGGAAGGCAGGCAGTGCATGAACAGGCAGTCCGGATTTCCGGTGGAATCCATCAGTTCCTTGGTTACCTTGAACGGAGTCAGCAGTCTGACTCTTTCCGGAATTTCTGCTTCTTCACCCATGGATGCCCATACGTCAGCATAGATCACATCTGCACCCTTCAGGCATGCAGGATCGCTGGATACTTCGATGATTGCGCCGGTTTCCTTGGCAACTTCCTGAACCTTTGCAATCACATCCTGGTTCAGTTCCGCCTTTAATTCGTCCGGGCCGTAGGCAACATAGTGCATACCCATCTTCGCACAGCCGTACATCCATGCATAGGACATGTTGTTTCTGATATCGCCGGAGAATACAACCTTTACTCTGTTCAGCGGCTTTGCAACGTGTTCTTCGATGGTCAGCAGGTCAGCCAGGATCTGGGTCGGGTGGTCAACGTCAGTCAGACCGTTCCATACAGGAACGCCTGCATACTTGGCCAGACCTTCTACCACTTCCTGATCGAAGCCTCTGTATTCGATACCATCATAGAATCTGCCCAGTACTTTTGCAGTATCTTCCATGGTTTCCTTCTTGCCCATCTGGGAGGAACCGGAATCCAGGAAGGTTACGCCTGCACCTTCGTCCATAGCAGCTACTTCAAATGCGCATCTGGTTCTGGTAGAAGTCTTTTCGAACAGCAGAACGATGTTCTTGCCCTTCAGTACCTGATTGCAGATCCCTGCTCTCTTCTTTGCCTTCAGGTCATGTGCCAGGTCCAGCATGTATCTGATTTCAGCCGGAGTGAAATCCATCAGAGTTAAGAAACTTCTACCTTTTAAATTTACAGCCATTTTTCATTTCTCCTTTCACTACGCAAAATCCACTCGCCCGAAGATTTTGCTTTCCCATTAGTTCTTTCTGATAAAAATTGTACTATATCGAGAAAAAATTAAAAGTACCAGCACTCTTTATTTTTTATGTGCCAGTTCGCTTTTAACGGTTTCTTTTAATATATCCATTCCCTGGAGGATTCTTTCCCGGCTCTCGTAGGAATAGTTGAGTCGGATATGATCTCTCCCTCCGTTTTTCTGCGGATAGAATACATATCCCGGAAGCACCGAAACGCCTCTTCGGTGGGCTTTGATCACCAGGTCCTTGCTGTCGATGCCTTCCGGCAGCCGGCACCAGATATACACGCCGCCTCTGGGCCGTTCATATTCCATCCCCAGCAGCTTCATCTGATCCAGCTTCCTGCAGATCAGCTCCTGTTTCAGCGCATAATTCTCACGGAACCGCTCCAGGACCTGATAATAACTGCCGTCATCCAGATATTTGGCAATTAGCTTCTGGGTCAGCCAGTCGGTGGCAACCATGCGGACAGAGACCAGATACGAAAGACTTCGAATCAGCGATTTATCCCCCACGACGAAGGCAAGTGAAAGCCCCGGCATGAAGGTGAGCGAAAATGAATATATGTAGATGACATTGTTCAGTTTATCGTAGGCTTTCATGGGAACAAATTTGGATCCGCTGTAAACCAGCTCCGATGCCGCATCATCTTCAATGACGGCCACTCTGTGCCGTCCTGCGATCTCCACGATCTGCTGCCTCCGCTCCATGGACAGAATCGCTCCCGTCGGATCATGGAAGCTGGAATTCACATAAATAAACCGTGGCTTATACAGCAGAATCAGCTCCTCCAGCCGGTCACACTGCATGCCGTCCATATCCACCGGCACCGTGATAATGCGGCCGCCGGCCAGTTCCATGGCCCGGTAAACGTCCGGCGACACCGGTTCCTCCATGAGAATCACATCCCCCGGATTGACCAGCAGGGTTACGATAAAATCCAGCGCCTGATTGGTCTCCGTGAGAATCTGGATCTCTCCCATAGTGGCCTTGATTCCTTTGGTGCTCAGAAAAGATACCAGCTTCTGCCGCAGGTTTGCATCTCCCTGATACGGGCTGTAAAAGTACTGATTTCTCCCCTCTTCCGTTACCAGTCCGGCAATGTCCTGCGCCACTTTTTCGGTATCGTAAATTTCTGTGGCGGCGATGCCGCTGCCCAGTGAAATCACATTCTCTTCCTGAAACCGCTGAAACAGGTCGTCAAACGTCACCTCCAGATCCTGATACTTTGCCCGGATCTGGCTGGGCCAGTGGATCCGCTTCCCTCTGGCCGCATCCCCTCTGCTTCCTTCCGATTCCCGGAGATTGACCACATATCCCACGCCCTGGCGGGAATCAATCAGTTCCTGATCCTTCAGTTCGCTGTACGCACGCACCACCGTATTCCGGTGAACCCCCAGAATCTGCGCCATGGACCGCTCCGACGGCAGGGTGCTGCCCGCAGCGATTTCTCCGGTGAGAATCTGATTCTTCATCTGCGTTGCAATCTGCATATAAATCGGCGTCTTGATACTATGATTTACCCGAATATTCATTCTTATTCACCCGTTTCTTATTTCTCCGTTCTTCCGGTTCTGTCCGGTTTCTGCCCGTGGAACTGATAATAGCAGACCTCAAGCCGGCCGTTAAACAGCTTCCGCCTTCTGTCTGCAGGTCTGCCGAAGGCTTTTTTCTCTGCCGTCTTGTCCGAGGTCACCATGAACAGAGACCAGGTAGGGTGTTCACGGAAAAACTGACAGAAGGCGTCATAGATGCGGTCAATGGATTTCCGGTCTCCGATTCGCTCCCCGTAAGGCGGATTGGTGACTACCACGCCCCCCTCTTTCTTCCCAAAATCCATCGTCCCGATGTTTGCGGCATCGCCCTGGCGAATCTGTATGCAGTCGTCTACCCCGGCTTCCTCCGCATTGGCTATGGCAGCCTTTATCGCACGGGGATTAATATCCACCCCGTACAGCTGCAGTTCTGTATCGTAGTCGATGGCTTCGAAGGCCGCTTTTCGTTCCTCTTTCCAGAGTTTTGCAGGAATCGCATCCCACTCCTCTGCCGTGAAATGCCGGTTCAGACCCGGTGCAATGTTGCGTCCCATGAGGGCTGCTTCAATGAGCAGAGTTCCTGAGCCGCAGCACGGGTCCACCATCAGACGATCTTTCTTCCAGAAGGAAAGCTGCACCAGTGCAGCAGCCAGTGTTTCCTTCATGGGTGCCTCCACATTTTCCACCCGGTATCCCCGCTTATGGAGTCCCGGACCGGTGGTGTCCAGCGTCACGGTGACACGGTCCTTCAGAATCGTGATTTTGATTTCATAGAGAGCACCGCTTTTGGTGAAATAGTCCACCCCGTAGCATTCCTTCAGACGTTCCACCACGGCCTTTTCTGCCACCGACTGGCACGCCGGTACGCTGGACAGTTTCGACTTCACAGAGGAGCCGTTGACGATAAATTTACCGTCCGCCGGAATCCACTCCTCCCAGGCGATGCCCTTCACCTGCTGGAACAGATCCTCAAATTCCAGTGCCGCAAACTCTGCCATTTTGATCTGGACCCGGTCTGCCGTCCTCAGCCACAGATTGGACCGAACCACGGCCCGCTCGTCTCCGAGGAAGGTGATTTTGGCATCCTCCGACCGCAGAATCTTATATCCCAGCGCTTCAATTTCCCGTTTCACCACAGCCTCCAGTCCGAAGGTGGCCGTTGCAATCAGTTCCAGTTTCATTTTTCTATCTGTCCTTTCCTGTTTTCTGTCTTTTCACATTCTTCGGATAGAAATACAGGGCTGCCCTGCGGCAGCCCCGTCTGTTTCAAACACGTATTAAAGGTATGGTGCCCTCCGGTTGAGAGAATTCCCTTCCAGCGCCTCCAGCTCGTTCAGTGCCTTTCCGGTACCGATGGCCACGCAGGACTTCGGATCCTCCGCAATGATTACTTTGATGCCGGTGCGGTCTTCGATCCGCTTGTCGATGCCGTAAAGCAGTGCGCCGCCTCCGGTCAAAACGATGCCGGAATTGCTGATATCCGCAGCCAGTTCAGGCGGCGTTCTTTCCAGCACGTTGTGTACCGCTTCCGTAATAGTCTGCATGGCTTCATCCAGAGCGCTCATCATTTCATCGGATGTCACATCCACACTCTTCGGAAGGCCTGTCACCAGGTCACGTCCGCGGCATTCCTTGGTGATGACTTCATCCCGCGGGAACGCCGTACCGATGGTCACCTTCAGTTCCTCTGCGGTCCGTTCACCGATGTACAGCTTGTGCTCTTTTCTCATGTATTTGATAATGGCTTCATCGAACTTGTCGCCGGCCATCTTTACAGACGTGCTGGCAACGATGCCGCCCAGGGAAATCACCGCAATATCCGTAGTGCCGCCGCCGATATCGATGACCATGACGCCGTCCGGCTTGCTGATATCGATGCCTGCGCCGATGGCAGCCGCAACCGGTTCCTCCATCAGATATACATCTTTACCGCCGGCCTGCTGTGCCGCTTCCCGTACCGCACGCTTTTCCACGTCAGTGACACCGCTTGGTACGCAGATCATGATTTTCGGCTTGAAGAACCGACCGGAGCCGCAGGTCTTCTTGATGAAGTACTTCAGCATTCTTTCTGTAATATCATAGTCGGAAACCACGCCGTCCCGCAGCGGACGCACCGCAATAATATTGGAAGGCGTTCTTCCCAGCATCTGGCGTGCATCTTCTCCTACCGCCAGAATCTCATCCGTATCCTTATTGATCGCCACCACCGATGGTTCGTTGAGCACGATCCCCTTTCCTTTGATATATACCAGCACATTGGCGGTACCCAGGTCAATACCAACTTCCGTCGCAAATCCCATGTCATAATCTCCTTTTCTCTGTCTTCCTATCTCAACGAAAAAATCATCCGTTTCTTATCATTTACAGTTCTTTCAATATTATATCTTGCATGCGGAACTTTTTCAATTTATTTCAGAGAATTGTATGAAAAAAATCAGGATTGTTTCTATTTTGCGATCCGGTACGCCGGATTGGACCAGCCGGAACAGATTTTCTTACCGCCCACCTCCTTATAGGCACGTACCTTGTAGTAATAGCGCGTTCCTTTTTTCAGGCCTGCGGTATTCTTGTAGGTCTGCTTCGAGGTGGTGAACATCTTCTTGTAGCCGCCGGTTCTGGCGGTGGATTTCCAGATCTCATAGCCGTCCACATAACCGGCGGCACTGCAGGTCCAGGATACGCGGATATACCCTTTGCCCGCCTCGGAAGATGCGTTCAGGGAAACGGTATTCATGATGCTCTCCGCTTCGGCCTGCGCCGCCTTCCGTGCCTGATATTCTACCAGAATTCCTTCGAATTTCGCATCGGATACCATGCCCGGTGCATCTTCACTGAACAAAGCCTTCCAGGTCAGACTGGCGATGTTTCCTGTGTTTTTCAGGTCGGTCATGACTTGAAACTTCTTCGCTGCCTCTGCCATGGCTGCCGTATAACTGGTTTCTTCCCCCGTGGAAGTGCCTGCAGGAGGTGTATAGTATCCCAGCGCGGCCATCCGTTTTGCCGCTGCCTGTATATACGGAAGCTTTGCAGCCGATGCATCTCCCGGATACAGGGTGTATTTGTAGCTGTCCGGATCCAGCGTGAAGCGAATTTCATAGCTGGCTGCCGTCGGTGTGAAATGGCGGACGGTCTGGGTGGAAACCAGCCGGGCAGGAATGCCCTGAGCCCGGGCCAGTGCGATGAAGATGGCTGAGTATCCCTGACAGGTGGTGTAAACCCGCCCGTTCTGACTGTTGATGCCGGTGCGGCCGGTTTCGAAGCTGAAGATGTTTTCATATGGATCACAGTACTGGTTGTTATGGGTCTGGAACGCTACGGAATCGTAGTAAAAGTTTCCTGCCGTGTATTCGTAGATCGCACGCAGTTTTTCGTAGTCCATGGTGATTCCGGCGGTGATCCGGCTTGCGACGGACCGGATATAGGACTGCTTTGCGGCGGTGATGGACGAGTAAACGCCGGTGGCAGGGTTTCGCAGTACGAAACGTATGTCCTCCAAGGAGTTGTCCAAATAAAGGCTGGTGTCGTACAGACCGCCGATTTCCATGATCTGACGGTTGTAGTTAATCACATCCATATACCGAAGGATCTTCACCTGTCCGTCTTTTACACAGATCTCCATGTTCTTGTTCAGTACGCCGCTGTTGGTATATTTCAGACCGGCGGCATCCTCTGCCGTGGATTTGAAGGTGGTCACTTTGGCCGGCGCACCCACCTGGGACAGCGGCGAAAGGAGTCCGTAAGAAGGCTCTGCCGGCAGCGCGCAGATGAACAGCACTGCGATCAGAACTGCGGAAATTCGTTTCACATAGGTTTTCTTTGATAATCTCTTTTTCATGTCATCCCCCCTGATTCGTTCTGTTATTATAACGATTCAGGAAGAATCATGTTCACCTTTTTCTGGGGATATGGTATAATCAAAGTGCAAAGATGCCGTCTTCTTCCAACGAAAGGAGGTCTTTTATGTCAACGCTTCGCAAAATCTGTCCGCGCCGCAATTTTCTGCTGCCTGTCCTGTGTGTTTTGCTGATGCTCTCTTATCCCGGGGCGGCATGGGCTGATATAGGACCCAAGCCTTCCGTACAGATTTGCTTCACCGGTATGGACCCGGACGTGCTCTGCTATGGTACCCTGCTTTCCGAAAGGGACAGCACCGGACCTGCCAGCGTATGGAACGGAGATGAGGAATTCGCCTTGTATCCCGAAGGGGAATTTAAGATCTGGAAGGCCTTCGTGGATTATGAAGATGAAGACAGTTTCTTTTTCCTTCAGGAATTCTGGAACTGCTCGGAATCCGGCCAGCTTGCCTGGACCTACTATCCGCCCAGTACCTTTAAGGTACTGCTGTATTATCCGGAAAGCGGCACGTTCTGCGTAAGCCCGATCTATGAAACGTATGCCTTTGACAGCTATTATACGGTGAATTTGACAGGGCTGCCGGGCCAGGCTGCATCCTCCGGTACCAATGCTGTTCTCACGGCGGTGGAGAGCTATAACTATATCCCGGAACTCCGCTCTCTGACGGTGCGCATTGTATTGACCATCCTTCTGGAGCTTCTGATTGCCTTGCTTTTCGGTTACCATGAAATGAGCGTCCTGGCCTTTCTGGCTGTAGTGAACCTGGTGACGCAGATCAGCCTCAATGTGGCCTTAAATGTAATCAATTACCACTCCGGTCCCATGGCCTTCACCTTTTATTATGCGCTGATGGAAGCAGGTGTGTTCATTCTGGAGGCAGTGCTCTATGCGAACCTGCTGCACCGGTTCAGCGTCCAGCCGAAGCCGGAATCCGCGAACAGGGCCGTCGGCTACGCCTTCACTGCCAATGCAGCATCTTTCGCAGCCGGTCTGTGGCTGGCACATGTGATTCCGGGGATTTTCTAAAAAAAAGGGGTCTGCTCATATTGTGAACAGACCCTTTTCTATACTCTATATTTCGCTCTATATTTCCATATCCAGCAGGTAAGAGCTGAGGCCCTTTCCGTGCATGTCTACGGACAGGGAGCGGGTTACGCCGCCGCCCAGT
>JAEDMR010000110.1 GCA_016302925.1 Bacillota bacterium | reverse complement strand
CTATCCCGGAACCGGTTTCTGGTGGAAGATTTCTCTGACCGGTATTTTCCTGGTTCCGTATCTGTACTTCCTGCTGTTTTCCGCATATACGGAGCAGCGGGGCAGTTTCCTGAAACTGTCGCTGGGCGTCGGAACCCTTCTCATGGCAGTCCTGAATGTTTTCGACGTTTTCATGACGCAGCCGGTGCTTACGGTGACGGAGGGGCAGACCGTATCCGCGTATGATATAAAGTGGCCGGCAGTTTTCCCGGTGGTATTTGCCCTGCTGGTCTTTTTCTGTATTGGAAAAATGCTTTCCCGAACCCTGAAGAAACAGGATATGCCGATTGGTTATCTGCTTCCTTTGTTTGTGGGAATCCTGATTATGCTAGTGGGTATCGCCGTCAATACGGTATTTCCTACGCTGCCGACCGATACACTGGGCTGTGCACTCAACGCAATCTGTATTTACTACGCATTTTATAAAAAAAGGTTCTATGCTCTCAGCCAGATTACATCACGTGGTTCCATGTATGTGGTATCGATTCTGCTGACAGGAATTGCGATTTCCGCACTATACCGGTCCTGGGACAATGCCGTGCAGAAGCACAGCGGTGAAATTTGGGAAAACAGCACGCTGCCGGTCATGGTAATCTGCTCTGCGATTGCGATTCTGCTGTTCATGGGACTGAATAAACTGCACGACGGGCTGTTTGTAAGAGAACAGATCCGGAGAGATGATCAGGTACATGCATTCTCTGCTTCGGTAAATTCCACACTGCGAACCGGGGAGATTCTGCAGAAATTTGCCAATCTGGTACAGTCTGAAGTTCCGGTGGATCATATGTATTTGTGTATGTTTGACGAAAGCCGTCAGGCATATACTTCGGATATCAATATCCGTTCTCTGGAAATGCCGCTTGTCTTCCGTCAGGATCACCCGGCCGTCGTCTGGATGGAGAAGAAGAAGGGCGGCCTGCTCTATGGTGATTTTCAGAAGACCACAGCGTATAAAAGCATGTGGGAACAGGAAAAACAGCAGCTTCAGGCAATTCAGGCGGCATACTTCCTGCCGTTCCGCGGGGAGGACGGCATACTGGGATTTGCCGTGTTCTCAGAAAAGACCACCCGAAAACCGTACAGCTATTCAGAAATCAACTTTCTGGAGTCCCTGGCTTCCGTGGCATCCATTGCACTGAAAAACGCCATGCTTTACCAGGTTCTGGAGAAAGAAGCACTTCTGGATCCGCTGACCGGGCTGCTGAACCGAAGAACGCTGAATAAGAGAATCGAGGAACAGTTTGCGGCAAAAGCATCGCCTCTCACACTGATCCTGCTGAACCTGGATGATTTCAGCCTGTACAACGAACTGTACGGCAGTGAAGAGGGAGACCGGATGCTTCTGGACTTTTCCGGAATGCTCCAGCAGGTCTTCGGCAAGGACGCAATTCTGTCCAGATATGCCGGAAAGGAATTTGCAGTTCTGCTGCCGATGACGGACGCGCTGACTGCGAAGAAACAGACGGAGCAGGTGAAACAGCTTCTCATGGAGCACATTGCCGACAGCCGGGAGCGAATTAAGAAATTCCTTACATTTTCAGCGGGAATCAGCAGTTATCCAAGCTCCTGTGCCAACGGAAACCAGCTGCTTTCTTATGCAAACATGGCAGTATTCCAGGTCAAGCAGAACGGAAAGAACAGCATTCGGATATACGACGGAAGGGTGACTGAACCCGAAGAAAAAACAGCAGAAGACGGCATTCAGCAGCTCACTTCCACCATTTTCGCCCTGACGGCTGCCATCGATGCGAAAGATCACTATACCTTTAATCATTCGCAGTGCGTATCTTCCTATGCTACGGCACTGGCCGCCAAGGCAGGACTGGAAAACGATCTGGTGGAAATCATCCGCCAGGCGGGGCTTCTGCATGATATCGGAAAGATTGGCATTCCGGACAGCATCCTTACGAAGCAGGGCAGACTGACGCCGGAGGAATTTTCCATTATGCGGGAGCATGTGGAACGTTCCATTGAGATGATTCGCCACCTGCCGTCGCTGGATTACGTGATTCCGGCCGTACTTGGACACCATGAGCGATTCGACGGGAGAGGATATCCGAGGGGAATTTCCGGCGAAGATATTCCTGTCAGTGCCCGCTGTCTCACCATCGCAGATGCATTCGATGCCATGGTATCAAAACGTTCCTATAAAAATAAAATGCCTGTGGAAGAGGCACTGAACGAGATTGAACGAAATCTGGGTACGCAGTTCGACCCGCACTTGGGAAGGCTGTTTATCCAGCTGGTGAAGGACGGGACCATTCCGGTTATCGAGTATTAAAAAACAGACAGAATACGAAAAACTTGCGCTGTCAAATAAAATTCCTTGACAGCGCTTTTCTTTTATGTTATACTTTTTAAGGTGTCAAGTTATGCGGCTTAACACCGGGGAGGGAAGTACATGGATAAGATTGCAGAAACCAGTCTGCTTTATGATTTTTACGGGCAGCTGCTGACGGAGAAACAGCGGCAGGTCATGTCCCTCTACCATGAAGAGAATCTGACCCTTTCGGAGATTGCAGCGGAATTCGGGATTTCCCGGCAGGCGGTCCATGACACGCTGAAAAAGGCAGAGCAGTCTCTGACAGAATACGAAAAGAAACTGGGTCTGGTGCGGAAGTTTGTGAAATCCAGCCAGGCACTGGAAGAAATAGAAAAACGAATCGATGAAATCACTGCCGCCGCTGCCGCATCGGGAGATGCAGCCGTTGTGTCGGGACTGAAGGCCATGAAGGTCATCATTGCAGGCCTGGAAGAGGAATAAGGCGAACCGCCGGAGGAAGCTATGGCATTTGAGAATTTATCCGAAAAACTACAGAATACATTCAAGAAGCTGCGGGGAAAAGGCGTACTGCAGGAGGCTGATATCAATGAAGCCATGCGGGAAGTCAAGCTGGCTCTGCTGGAGGCCGATGTAAACTTCAAGGTGGTGAAGGAATTTGTCGCCGCCGTAAAGGAAAAGTGCCTGGGTGCAGAAGTGCTGGAAAGCCTGACGCCGGGACAGCAGGTCATCAAGATTGTAAACGATGAACTGATCAGCCTCATGGGCGGCACCGGCAGCAAACTGACCTACTCACCCAGCGGATTTACTGTCCTGCTGATGGTGGGTCTGCAGGGTACCGGTAAGACCACAACCTGCGGCAAGCTGGCAGCCTGGCTGAAAAAGAACGGCAAGAAGCCGATGCTTTGCGCCTGCGACATCTACCGTCCGGCAGCCATCGACCAGCTGGAAGTGGTAGGAAAGAGCGTGGACGTGCCGGTCTACACGGATCGGGAAAGCCGAATCGCAGAGGATATCGCCCTGGCGGCCATGAAAGAAGCCCAGAGAAAAGGCTTCGATGTGCTGATCGTCGATACGGCGGGCCGTCTGCAGATCGATGACGCACTGATGGAAGAACTGGTGCGGGTGAAGAAGGCAGTCAAGCCTCATGAGATACTCCTGGTGGTAGATGCTATGACCGGTCAGGATGCGGTCAATGCGGCAGAAGGCTTCAATGAACGCCTGGGCATCGACGGCATCATCATGACCAAGATGGACGGTGACTCCAGAGGCGGTGCAGCACTGTCCGCCAAGAAGGTAACGGGAAGGCCCATCAAGTTCATGGGTATGGGCGAAAAAATGGACGCCCTGGAACCTTTCCATCCGGAACGAATGGCAAGCAGAATCCTTGGAATGGGAGACATGCTTTCATTAATAGAAAAAGCCCAGGAAAGTTTCGACGAAGAAAAAGCGGCTAAGCTGGAAAAGAAACTGAAAAAGAACGAGTTTACCCTCGAAGATTTTCTGGACCAGATGGGTCAGGTCAGAAACATGGGCGGCATCGGCAAGATGCTGGAAATGCTTCCGGGCATGAACAGCAAAGCCGTCAGCGATGCGGACATCGAGAAGAGCGAAAAGGAATTCCGTCAAATGGAAGCCATCATCCAGTCTATGACACTGGAGGAACGGAGAAATCCATCCATTCTCAATGCCAGCAGAAGAAAGCGGATTTCCGCAGGCTGCGGACAGCCGGTGAGCAAAATCAACAGTTTAATCAAGAAATATGAAGACGCGAAAAAACTGATGAAGCAGTTTAACAATCCGAACTTCATGAAGAAAAATAAGAAATTTAAAGGTCTATTTTAAGGAGGAAATTAAAAATGGTAAAGATCAGATTAAGAAGAATGGGCGCACACAAGAAACCTTTCTACAGAGTAGTAGTGGCAGATTCCAGAGCACCGAGAGACGGTAAGTTCATCGAAGAAATCGGTTACTACGATCCGATGAAGGAACCGAAGGTCATCAAGATTGACGAAGAAAAGGCCAAGAAGTGGCTGGAAGACGGTGCGCAGCCTACCGATACCGTAAAGGTACTGTTCAAGAAGTCCGGCATTATCGAATAATCCGGAAACAGAAGAACCAAGTACAAGTATAAGGAAGCGGTGAAAACGAATGACTAAATTGGTTGAAGCAATTGCGAAGTCACTGGTGGACAAACCCGAAAATGTGGTGGTGACAGAGACCTCCGGCCGTCAGGGAACCGTGATTGAACTGAAGGTTGATCCTGATGATATGGGTAAGGTAATCGGCAAACAGGGCAGAATTGCGAAGGCGCTTCGTGTCGTTGTTAAGGCTGCCGCAACCAGAGAGAATAAAAAAGTGACAGTGGAGATCGTGAAAGAACAGGAAGCTGCCGAAGCCGAAGAAGAATAATCAGAATAAGGCACGGCGGCAGCAGCGGTCTCAGATTGCAGTAAGAAATCAGGCACATAGCTTTACGGAAGTTGGAACGGAAGTAAGATATGTGCCTGCTTTGCTATTTTGAAGGACAGGAAGAAGCAGTATGGAAAAAATCAAAATCGGAAAAATCGTCAATGCGGTGGCCCTTCGCGGCGAGGTGAAGGTGTACCACTATTCCGACAGCAAGGAGCGGTTCGAAGAGCTGGATCAGGTCATCGTGGAGCGGAAGGGAAAGAGCCAGGTCTACGAGATCGAAAAAGTCCGCTATCAGAAGGACATGGTCATTCTCAAGCTGAAAGGTGTGGACGACAGGAACGCAGCCGAGGCCCTGAAGGAAAGCGACGTGCTGATCACAGAAGCAGACCTGAAGGAACTGCCGGAAGATACGTTCTATGTGCGGGATCTGATTGGGTGCACGGTATATGATGCGGAAAGCGTAGAAGGCGCAGATGCGCGGGAAATCGGCGTGGTGACCGACGTGCTGCAGAATACGGCCCAGGACATTTACCAGGTGAAGACCCCGGATGGAAGGGAAGTTCTGATTCCTGCCGTGGCGGATTTCGTCAAGGACGTGAATATCGGAACAAAATCCATCCGCGTGGCGCTGATTCCGGGCATGGCAGAGTAGGCGGGCAGACGTATGAAAATCCATATTCTCACACTTTTCCCCGAGATGTTTACACCGGTGACGGAAGCCAGTATTCTGGGCCGGGCCGGGGAAAAAGGAATTTTAGATATCAATTTAATCCAGATTCGCGACTTCAGCAATGACAAGCATAACAAGGCAGACGATACGCCCTTTGGCGGCGGTGTTGGCATGGTCATGCTGGCAGATCCCATTTTCGGCGCCCTTCGGTCCATCGGCCCGGAGGAGGAAATGAAGAAGAAAAAAATTCTGTACATGTCGCCTCGGGGAAAAATGCTGGATCAGAAGACCATAGAAGGTCTGGCAGCAGAGGAAGAGATGGTCATTCTCTGCGGCCACTATGAAGGGGTGGATCAGAGAGTCCTGGATTACTGGGACATGGAGGAGGTCTCCATCGGCGACTATATCCTCACCGGCGGTGAACTGCCTGCCATGGTGCTGATCGATGCGGTGAGCCGGTTTATCCCCGGCGTGCTGGGAACGAAGGAGTCTGCTACCGACGAATCCATCTACTCCGGGCTGCTGGAATGTGACCAGTACACCAAGCCGCGGGAGTATGCCGGCATGACCGTGCCGGAGGTGCTTTTCAACGGAAATCACAAGCTGATTCATCTGTGGCAGTATGAAAATGCACTGACGCTGACCCGGGACCGGCGGCCGGATCTGCTGGAAAAATGGCTGCAGGAAGAGAAGAAGCTGACCAGGGACGAAAAGAAAATACTGGATAAAATTATGTCGGGAGAACAGTTGCCATAATCGGGTATTTCGTGGTAAAATATTTATTATGGAAAAGAAGCGAACAACCAAAGGAACCAAACGTACCATATTTCTGTTTCTGCTGATTCTGGCGGTACTGTATGTGGTGGTTTATGTGGTTCCGCAGGTTTCCGACATTTTCGTGGAAACCTACAGTGCGGAATACGGCACGCTGCAGATCAAAGAAGAGACCGACTGCCTTTTTGTGCGGACGGAGAAGACATATACCGCCCCCTTCGGCGGTGCGGTAAACCGGGTTATCAGCCGGGGAAAGCTGATGCGGACCAGCGCACGCATCGTGGATGTGGGACAGACTGCCTGCTATTCTGACATGCGGGGCATCGTCAGCTACTATTACGACGGACTGGAAAGCCTGTACACGCCGGAGAACATGGACAGCCTGAAATCCAGCGTACTGAAGCAGATCAGTGAGAGTGAAGAGAATAAGGTTCAGAAGGCAGCGG
>JAEDMR010000109.1 GCA_016302925.1 Bacillota bacterium | reverse complement strand
GTAGCCTCTCTTTCTGTGCTCTTCGCGCCAGAACGCTTCCAGTTCGTTGCGGATGATCATGCCCTTCGGCAGGAAGAACGGGAATCCCGGACCCTCATCAGTCAGCATGAACAGATCCATTTCCTTGCCAATCTTACGGTGGTCACGCTTCTTGGCTTCTTCCATCTTTGTAATATATTCGTCCAGCTCTTCCTGGCTTGGGAATGCTGTTGCGTAAATTCTCTGCAGCATCTGCCGGTTGGAGTCGCCTCTCCAGTATGCACCTGCCACGCTCATCAGCTTGTAAGCCTTGATCTTTCCGGTGGATTCCATATGCGGTCCTGCACACAGATCCACGAAGTCGCCCTGCTTGTAGAAGGAAATCACGGCGTCCTCCGGCAGATCCTGAATCAGTTCCACCTTATACGGTTCGTTCTTCTCTTCCATAAATTTGATGGCTTCTTCTCTCGGCAGTTCAAATCGTTCCAGCGGATAATTCGCCTGAACGATCTTCTTCATTTCCTTCTGAATCTTCTGGAAGTCTTCTTCACCGAACTTGTGCTCCGACTCGAAATCATAGTAGAAACCGTTATCGATTGCCGGGCCGATGGCCAGTTTGGTATCCGGCCACAGACGTTTTACCGCCTGCGCCATGATATGAGAGGCGGTATGTCTGTAATCGTGTCTCACCTGTTCATCTTCCCAGTTTAATTTTTCTTTCGCCATTGTATATTCACCTTTGCTTTCTTTATTTTTTCTCACTTCTCAAAATCTTTTCGCCCGGCTCTGTGGGAAAGGCCGGCAGTCCCCATGCGCCGGGGCCGCGTCTGGAATTGTTTAACCGGTTCCAGCCCCGTATCAGGTGCCTTGTGTGGTCACCACTTCCGGATCGTCATACGCCGTGCCCGGATCGGACGGCTGATTTGGATCGGTCGTCTGGCCCGGATCCGTCGGCTGGTTTGGATCCGTCGGCTGGTTTGGATCCACCGGCTGGCCCGGATCCGTCGGCTGGTTTGGATCCACCGGCTGGTTTGGATCCACCGGCTGGTTCGGATCTGTCGGCTGGTTCGGATCCACCGGCTGGTTCGGATCTGCCGGATCTGTTGTTCCCGGATCTGTGGTCTCACCGTCCGTCTGATCCGGATCATCCGGAATCTGGGTCGGATCCTTGCTTTCATCTATTTCGACATCCTTCTCACCCTTGATCTCATTATTATCGCGGGCGCCCTGGATCCTTGCTGCCAGCTCATTGCTGATGGCTGTCACCGTCGCAGACGGCGCATAATCCTCCTGCAGGAAGACTTCCTGATGGAGCTTCGTCGCATTTGCCGCCAGATCCACCGGCAGAACGTATGAAACCTTATTGATAAATCCGCTGGTCACATTGTATGGCCAGCCCACGCTGCCTGTGATATTAAAGCTCGGAAGACGGAATCCCAGCGCAAGGATATTGTTCATATCCAGATTGGTCTGTACCTGCGGGATCATCATGTCGATGAGACCCTTGATCTCTCCGAAGGACATGGTCTTCATCTTATTGAATACCAGTGTCAGCACAGTCCGCATTCTCTCCGTCCGCTTGAAATCATCCCCGACGCCCTTACGGATCCGCCCGTAGGATACAGCCTGTACCCCTTCCAGTGTCTGGGTTCCGGCAGCTTCCACCAGCTTATAGTTTTCTCTTCCGATATTATTGGCAGTCTGAATCGTGTATTTATTCAGCTGCTGAATTTCAAAATCCTGTACATCCACGGTAATGCCGCCCACCGCATCCACCAGATCTGCCACTGCCTTGAAATTGACCACCACATAATTGCTGATGTTCAGATCCATTGCCTGATTCAGCGATTTCATAGTCAGTTCCGGTCCGTCATAAGCGCAGGCATGGGTAATCTTATCAAATGTCGAGGTATCTCCCATCTTCAGGTACGTATCCCGGTAAACCGAAATAACCTTCACATCGTTTGTTTCCTTGTTGATGCTGACGATCATAATGGCATCACTTCGGGTCCCCTTGATATTTTTCATATCCCGGCTGTCCACACCCAGAAGCAGAATATTGATATATCCGTCCACATCGGTAAGAGACAAATCATAATTCTCCGGCGTCGCTTCATGCATCTGTTCTACCGCATCATTCATATATCCGTAGACCATGACGCCCAGAATCAGAATGGCAAGAACGACGATAACGGCAACCAACAGGGTGATCTTTTTCCAGGTAGCCAGACCCTTAAACCAGTCTACCGGGCTTTTGCGCTCCTTCTTTTCCTTTCTGCTCATTGTTCAAATATCCCTTTTCCCTTTCCCTTTTTGCCGGCTGCATCCTTCTCCAGCATCTCATTATAATAATCGATTGCTTCATCCATGCTGCTGTCAAACAACAGCTTTCCCTGCCGCATGACCATGCCCCGCTTGCAGAAGGATCTGGCCACACCGGTGGAATGGGTCACGAAGAGGAACGTTACATCCTTTTCATTTACGATCTCATTGATCTTCTCGGTGCATTTCTTTTTAAACTCGTTGTCTCCGACGCTGAGAGCCTCATCCACAATGAGAATTTCCGGCTTGATGTTCACATTGATTGCAAACCCCAGCCGTGCCTTCATGCCGCTGGAATAAGTCCGTACCGGCTGATCGATATAGTCGTTCAGGTCAGCAAATTCCACGATCTGCGGTTCCAGTTCCGCAATCTCCTTGTCCTTCATGCCCAGAAGCTGTCCCCGGAAATATATGTTTTCCCTCCCGGTAAACTCCGGATCGAAGCCCGCCGTCAGTTCCAGCAGGGCGCTGACCCGGCCATTGACGGTAATCTCCCCGGAAGTGGGATAGGCCACGCCGGTAATCATCTTCAGGATTGTGGATTTTCCGGCGCCGTTTTTTCCCAGCAAAGCCACCGATTCCCCCCTGCGAATCTGGAAGGACAGATGATTAACCGCCACCTTTTTCTTATATTTCGCTTTTTTCGAAAAGACTGCCTTCAGCCGCTGCCGGTCATTGGCGAACAGCTTATAGGTCTTGGTCACGTCTTTGAATTCAATGACGATATCATTCATATTGTTTTCACTCATAACATACCTCCGGCCTCTACAGTACATCCGGAATATCTTTTTTCAGCTTACGGTAAACCCAGACTGCCAGAAGCAGCATGACTGCATATACGATGGCGAAATTCACCAGCTGCTGCCAGTCTTCCCAGAACCATTTCTGATAAATCAGCGCATTCCGGTACCCGTTGACCACGATGGTCACCGGATTGAACAGCAAAATGTTCCGAATCCACTGCTGACCGATGCCGTTGGCATCATACAGAATGCCGGACATCCAGAAAAGCGCCTGAGTCAGGGACTTTACCAGGTTTAAAAAGTCCCGGCTGATGGAGGAAAGCACGCCGGAAAACAGTCCCCATGCTGTAAAGAACAGAAACATCAGGATCATATACAGCGGGATCTGCAGATAGTAAATCGTCGGCCGGTATCCGAACAGCAGGAAGATGCCGATCATCAGCACCACCAGCCCTGCATGGGTTGCAAGGCTTCCCATGCTGACAAAGGTCGGGATCGTGGACACCGGGAACTTGATCTTCGTTACCAGATACTTATATCTGCGGATCGACCCTGCGCCGCCGGTAATCATGTCCCGCATGTAAAACCATGGAATCATGCCTGCAATCAGCCACAGGAAAAATGGATATCCCTCCACATCGCCGCCTTTCCGAAGGCCTACGGAAAAGGCGAACCAGAATACGAAAATCAGGATTGCAGGACGGATAATCGCCCAGCCCATGCCCAGCACGCCGCCGTAGGCCTTTTTCATATCAGCCTTCGCCAGCTGGACAAGCTGCCTTCTGTATTCAATATGATCTTTAATAATCTCTTTCAGTGTTCTCAAAATATATCCTCTCAGTCTTTCTCTGCGGCTGACTTTCTCGGCGGCCGATCCGGAAGATGTACCAGGGTTGTATTCGGTGTCACATCATAACCGTAGAGCCGCTTTTTCCCCTCCAGCTTGTACAGCAGATAATCTCTGGTCTTTTCCGTATACTTTTCTACGGCAGGATAATCCGGGAACCGGTTGATTTCCGGGAATTTGATGCCGTCCTCCGTAATTGCCAGGTCAAACCCGAAGAATTCCAGTTGTTTGATGCTGGCAGCCACCTCCAGAACCTGTGCTTTCACCTGCTCCCAATTCGGCAGGTATCCCTCAATCGGCACGCCGGTATCCGGGTGGATCGGGCAGTCCTCGATGGAACCGTCCATGACGATCTTTGCATCATAGAAACGGCCTGTCTCCACATCGATATGGGCTGTCATGCCGCCTGCACCTACGTTATCCACGGCACCGGTCTTTTTCGATCCGAAGCGGACATAAGCATTGCCCACCTGCGGCGTCTTGCCGTCCTTTTTGAAGACCAGCATGCGTACCGTGTTGACCGACCCGTCATAGACACGCTTCAGTACCGGATGCATGTTGATGTATTCTGTAACCAGATACTGGTTGTTGATATCCTCCAGAATATCCAGTACCTGCTGCCGGGTCACATCCTGATAATTCAGCTGATACTTCCCGTCTTCGCAGGTAAATTTATAGAAGCCGTCTCCATGGGAACCTTCGTCCGGCTTCAGTGCCAGCACTCCTTTTTCTTCCACCAGGCGGAAAATCTCATCAAAGTTATTGGTGTAGCCTTCCGGCAGGTCCATCATGGAAATCACTTTATTGTTCCCGTTTTTGCAGATGATATGGTAGTAGTATTCCGGGAAACACTGATTGTAGTCAGAGCAGATATATTTCACCGTAATCTTGTCTTCCATCCACTTCCGGTACTTCGGATTGATATGACGCAGCCATTTATATTCAAAATCCGAGATATACTCGCTGTAGTTTTCTTCCGTGATTCCGTACTGCGCAAGCCGATAGGAGAGGAACCCGTGACGATACGCCCACATTTTCTCCTTGAAGGTGGCTTCCTTATTGGTGCGGAAATCCTGCCATACCTGACCGATCCACTTCACAGACAGATACGGAACCAGACCCTTCGGGTAAAATGTTCTGGCAAAACGGTGACGCACTTTCAGCTTGATCTTCTTCCATCCTCTCTGGACTCTGGTTCCACCCTTTGCGTAAGCTTCCTTTTTCTGAATCACCTTATTTTTCAGATAGCGGGATGTCTCCTTGCTGAACGGCTGGAGGGTCGGATACTTCGGATGATTGATCATGCGCATGATTTTAAATCCGTCCTCGTTGATCACAATCTGCGCACCGAAAAACTCCAGCTGCGGTACGAAAAGGCATATATCATGCAGTGTTTTTTCAATTTCATCCCAGTACGGAATCGCGATTCCTTCGCAGGTTCCGTTTTTCACATCCACGGTTTTGGAGCGGCGTTCCCGCTCTTTTTCCGTTTCATTTTCATCCGCATCCTCTTCTTCCAGGCTGTCAGCCATAGCCTGCGCCAGAGACTTCAGCGGCTTCAGTTCATATTCATCGTACAGGAAGTATCCGTCGCCGATCACCGGATTGTCGCCTTCCTCGTTTATTACAATCAGATTCAGAACACCGTGATCCACATTGGCTCCGGTGCGGATTTTTTCCTTGATAACAATAGTGGAACGATATTCGCTCAGTCTGGAGATCAGCACTTTTTCCGACATCTTTTCGTCATCGAAATAGAAGCTGTTTTCCCGGAAGGCAATCGTGCTGGCGGAGATCCCGTTGGCAGGAGATGCAGTCACTTCCCCCTTTTCCCGGATCAGTGCCAGGACATCCTCAAAGGTGTCGCCTGCCTGATCATCGCACAGCGGAATGATCTGTGTCTCGTCATATCGTTTGCTGATCTGATAATACATCGCGGGCATACAGGATCGAAACGGCTTGAAAATGTTAAAAACCGTAACCTTATCCGTAATCCATTTGCTGTAGGTTCCGTTCAGCGGTCTCAGATAAGCATAGTCCTTCGCAGAGATATGATCCTCCACATTTTCTGCAGTAATTCCCAGTTTATCTACCTGCTCCGGCAGGAATCCATGCCGGATGGCCCATCTTGTTTCCTTCAGGCTGTATCCATAATCTCTTGTATAATGCCGGTAAACTTCTCTGACCCAGCGCCTGGCTTCACCACCGGTGAAACCTCTTGAAGTCGGACCCAGTGCCAGAGCATTTACCACGAATTTTTTCAGTCCCATTTTACTTCCCTGTCCTCCTGTTGTAATCTTCCGGTGAATTGAAATCCGCCGTGCTGTCTTCCAGTATCATGAATTTTTTTCCAATCTGCTTTTCCCCGAAGGGCAGCCCCGTAAAGGACTGATATACCTGCCATCCGATGCACTTTTCTATTTTTCCTTCCAGATAAAGCTGCCGCACCCGGTCCACATGACTGCGGAAAAGATTGCCGTCCGCAATTTTAATGGCAACGATGGATCTGGCATTCCCGAAAAACAGAATGTCCTCTGCTTTTGCCGAAAGGATCTGTTCCATGGCAGATTCGGAATAAAAGGTATCTCCGTACAGAAAGCAGATCTGATCTTCAATCAGTTCTTCCGTGAATCGGTCGATTTCCAGATGATTATTCTTCGGCTCATACCGCTGTGCACCCGGAAGTTCATACCTGCTGTCATGGGAGGTAATGATGACCTGACCGTCCGGATCGCCTTCCTTCAGCAGGCGGACGGTCCTTCCCAGCAGCG
>JAEDMR010000108.1 GCA_016302925.1 Bacillota bacterium | reverse complement strand
ATGCGGCATTCAGCTGCTCCGGATACAACATGGCCGCCGCTCCGAACTGTTCACTGTCATTGGTCACCATAAGGATTTCTCCGGTATCCGCCAGCCGGAACGGAAGTGCCTGCGGCGTATGTTTGTATGCTCGTTCAAACAGTTCTTCCTCTGTGATACCCATGGCGTTCAACATCGAGTAATTGACAATCGCACCAGACCACACCCCATTCGGATCAAAAACCAGAATCCTGTAAATCACTGCCAGATCCAGGAATGGTCGGTGCGGCACACTTTTCAGAAATACATGATTCCGAAAGCGGTTTACCAGCTGCAGCACCACATCGTTCTGAAACTGCAGAAGGTCGAAGCCGGACGCTTCCACTGCTTCGGGAGATGGGGCATTTTCAATTCTCGATGCAATCATCCGCAGAATATAATCTGCGGAAGCACCCTTCAGAAACATCTTGTAATATTCCTGCATATAGAACTTGGGCACTGCAATCAGCTTCCTCTGTTCCGGTGGAAACAACGTCAGACAGTCAAGGGTCTGATTGACCTTATATTCGGTCTCCATACGCACTTTCCAGTCCCCATAACTCTCCGGCAGGTAGGACAGAATCCGGTTCATCACTTCCTGACGGAATCTTTCATAGCTGATCATGACACGCCACCTTCCCCCTCTGCAACTCTCGCTGCCTGTTCCGTAATCTGAACCTGTCCGGAATGCATTCGGTAGAAATAGATCTGATCACTAAGCATATCCTCGGGATCATTTCCCATGTGATAGAAATCCCAAACCATTTTCTGCAGTTCTTCCAGCCGCTGCGGATTTGCGATTTCCAGACAGATCTTATCTCCGGAGGCCGGCAGAATATAAACATCTCCGCCAAGTGCCTCACAAGCCATGTCCAATACATCCGGAAACAGCAGAGCAGATGCACCGAACATCTGCGAACTGTTGGATAATATGATGAATTTCCCGTCGAAATTCCGCACACCGAAAGGCAACTCCGACGGCATATACAGGCAGGCCGCCTGATACAGTGCTTCCTCCGTCATTTCCAGCAGTTTCATCATGTTATAGCTTATGGTCGTGCAGAAATAACCACGCTCCTCATCCTTCATCAGGATCCGGTAAATAACTGCAAGATCCAGAAAATCCCGGTGCGGCAGATCTTCAAGCAATGTCTGATTTCTCTCCCGGTGAATCAGTTCCATGACAATCTGATGCTTCATCCTTTCCGGGTGAAAAAAAGCCTCCTTCAGGGTATCCGGCGGTGCACAATTTAACGTCATCTGCCCGATCTGTTCCAGAATCTGCTCCAGCGGCATCCCCTTTCGGAACAGCGTATAATAATCCTCCATGTAAAACGTAATCCCCACACCATGCCGTGCTTCCCACTCCTTCGGTGGTATCAGAACCATGCCGTCCAGCAGACGGTTTACTTTCCGTACCTGCTCCATCTTTACTGTCCAGCCTTCCCTGCCATCCGGCAGATGATCCAGAATCTGTTCCATCACAGCTCGTTTGAATCTTTCATAGTTCAAGGTTTGTTCTCCCCTTTCTTCTTTCCTTCTTTTTTCAAAAAATACAACAGAACGGCAGACCGGCACGTCAGTTTTTTCTATCTGTCACTCGTCAGCGCAGACGGGAAATTCCTCCGTCGGTCTGAACCGGTCCTGTGGTTCAGATTATATGGATTTTTCAGGAAAAAGCAAAACTTTTTTTCAAAAATGCAGTATTTTAGGGCTCAAATGTCGTATTTTAGGGAGTTTTTGTAATTACCAATTAATTACATGGAAATTAAACCGATGAAAAAAGCAGGTAACTATTATGCTCCTGCTCTTCTCCATTTCAGATTAATTCACCCGTATGTCTTTTTTTCTTCTGTTCCTTCTTAAACTGATACATATTATTGTCAGCAGTTTCTTTGACCTTCAGAATATTATCACCCTTTACAAATGATGCCAATCCAACAGATACATACGGCAGTATTTTCAAGGTCTCCCTTCGGAGATCCAGTTCCTTTATCAGCATTCTATAGCAGTTTTCTTCATCCGCATCTGCATTCAGCAGAACGCAGAATTCGTCTCCGCCAACCCGATAGCATAACCCAACCTTCGAATAGGCATTTTTAATGCAATCTGCGATTTCCTTCAGACACCGGTCTCCCGTCAGATGACCGTAATTATCATTGATTTGTTTGAAATCATCTATATCAAAAACAATCAGCGTCATGTCTCTGGATAACGACGAAGTCTTGTTCAGGTAGCTTTTCGGGTTCAGCAATCCTGTCAGTTCATCCAGCTGCTGCCACATTCCATTGCAGTAAATAAAAAACAGCATTGCAAGCAGCGACACACATAACCAGGTGACATGAAGCTCCGGAAAAACCACCTGTATTGTAGTACCTGCCAGCAGGAATACCGCAATCAGATACAGACTGTTCTTACTTTTATTCTGATACTTTCCGGCAATGAAAAGTGTCATAACAAGCAGATAGAGAATGCTGAAAAAACACACTACCTGGAATATCCAGAAAAAATCTCCTCTCATATACTGATTGTTCGCATCAACGTAAAATACAATTCCGCGCGGAAAAGAGACTGCCAGAAACAAAAGATATGCACCTTCTGCCAGAAACGCAAATTTTGTACTTCGGTTCTTATCAAAGGCTGAAGCCAGGAATATCGCAACTGCCGGTGTCAACCCGAATCCGAGATAGTTTGCAATTATATGGATCCAGCGAAACGATAGCGAACTCTGATCTGCGGCAACCGTTATAACTTCCAGAGCTGAAATCATCATAATGAGGAGAAACGAACGGATAAACCATTTTTTTTGCTGTAGGTTCAGTGTTTCATTGCACTTTGTCAGAATCGACATGATTCCCAGAACAAAGATATCTATTATGGAAATAATCAAAAAGTAGGAGTCCATTTCATCACCGTTTCCCCGATCGCACCAGCAGTGCGATGCACTCCGTATGCCTGGTCATCGGAAAATTATCGAATGGTTTCAGATACTTGCAGTGATAGCCGTAATACTCCATATATTTCAGATTTTCGGCCAGGGTCTTCGGATTGCAGGAAATATAGACAATTTCAGGCACGCCGTAGCTGATGATCTTATCCAGAGCCTTCGGCTGAATGCCCACCCGCGGCGGATCCACCACGATGACGTCCGGCTTTTCCGAAACATTCTGAAGCACCTCAAACACATCACCGGCCAGAAAGCTGCAGTTGGTCAGTCCATTGGCAGCCGCGTTTTCCTTCGCCGCTTCCACCGCTTCTTCTACCAGCTCAATCCCAAGAACTTTTGCAGCCCGCAGAGCCAGCACCTGACTGATGGTGCCTGTGCCGCAGTACAGGTCGAAAGCAGACTTGCCCTCAAAGGAGTCCACCAGTGCCAGAGCCTCGGAATACAGCCGTTCCACTGCCTCCACATTGGTTTGGAAGAAAGAAAACGCACTGACCCGGAAGGTCAGTCCCAGAATCTTCTCCACATAATAGTCCCTGCCCCAGAGCACCTTCAGATTCTGACAAATCACCGCATCGGCAAGACTGTCATTGAACGTCCGCAAAACCCCGACGAGCGTATTTTGCAGAGAAAGGCCCTGCAGCATGGATACAAATTCCTCCTCCGCAAAACCCGGCTCCGAAGACGTAACCACATTGACCAGCAGCTCGCTGGTCCGCACGCCCTTCCGAATAATCAGGTTGCGCATGAGGCCTTTATGAGTCCGCTTGTGATACGGTTTATACCCCCGCTCCCGGCAGAACTCCAGCACCGCCGCCAGAATCAAATTGAAATCCGGATCCACCAGCTGGCACTGGTCCACAGTAACGATGGACATGAAATTTTTCTTTCTGTGCATCCCCAGGGTCATTTCACCGTCTTTGACGAAGTCGCCGAAGGTGTACTCCATTTTATTCCGATAGCCATACTGAGACGGACAGCCCTCGATGGGATCAATCCGGTCCGGCGTCACGTTCTTTGCTTCCAGCAGTCTGCGGACTTCCCTTTCTTTTTCCGCAAGCTGCCTTTCGTACGGCACACCCTGGTGGATGCACCCCCCGCAAAATTCACAATGCGGACATTTCTCACCCATGCCGGCGTTTTCGGCGGTCGTGGATTCCTCTATCTTAAAATCTTCCATATTTCTCGTAAAACTCCTTCTTGTATTCTAAGAATCGATCTTCTTCGATAGCCTCCCGGATGTTTTTCATCATGTTCACCAGGAAATGCAGGTTATGATTCGAAAGCAGCATGGCCGAAAGCATTTCGTCTGCCTTAAAAAGATGACGAAGATATGCCTTCGAATAGTTCCTGCAGGTGTAGCAGCTGCATTCCGCATCCAGCGGCTCCCAGTCACGTTCATATTTTGCATTTTTGATATTAACCCGTCCATGGGATGTCATGGCAAGGCCGTGACGGGCAATGCGTGTAGGCAGGACGCAGTCAAACATGTCGATGCCTCGTTCCACGCCTTCGAAAAGATAGTCAGGACTGCCTACGCCCATGAGATACCGCGGCTTGTCCGCCGGCAGGTATTCCACGCAGTCGTCCAGGATATCCAGCATCAGTTCCTTCGGCTCGCCTACAGACAGGCCGCCGATGGAATAGCCGGGCAGATCCAGATCCACCACTTCCTCTGCACTCTGTTTCCGCAGATCCTTATACATACCTCCCTGCATGATACCGAACAAGGACTGTCGCTCCCAGTCCTGATGATAATCCTTGCAGCGTTTCAGCCAGCGGGTCGTCCGTTCCAGTGAGTCTTTCACATAACGGCGATCTGCCGGATACGGGGCACACTCATCAAAGGCCATCATAATATCAGAGCCCAGTGCATTCTGGATCTCAATGGATTTTTCCGGGGTCAGAAGGTGTGCAGATCCATCAATATGGGAGCGAAATTTCACGCCTTCTTCTGTGATTTTTCGCAGCTTTCCCAGAGAAAATACCTGAAATCCGCCGCTGTCTGTCAGGATTGCACGGTCCCAGTTCATAAATTTATGCAGGCCGCCTGCTTCCCGGACGATTTCATGACCAGGACGCAGGTACAGATGATAGGTGTTTGAAAGAATAATCTCCGCACCCATCTCCTTTACCTCTTCCGGCCGCATGGCTTTCACAGTTGCCTGGGTGCCCACCGGCATGAAAACCGGTGTCTGAATGTCTCCGTGAGGCGTATGGACCACACCACGTCTGGCACGGGTACGACTGTCTGTCTTTATCAGATTATATGTGACTGCATGTTTCATATTATTTCGCGCCGGTGATTCCTGCGGCGCCCCTCCTTATATGCATAATTAGTTATAGTATAACAAAACCCCGCAAAAATTTCCACGGGGTTTTTCAGGCTTTTTTCAATTATTCTGTGGGTTGCTGCTCTGACGGTTTCATGGAAAGCTCACTGAGAACAATGCCTGCCAGGGCGGTTTCCAGGATATCATACATCTGTTCCATTTTTTCCAGCGGCATGTATTCATCCGTCTGGTGGCACTTATCTTCCATACCCGGGAATATCGGTCCATAGCTTACCATATTCGGCATAGCCTTGCAGTAGGATGCACCATAGTCCAGTACAAACTGTGCTTCCTGCTCCGTCACAGTTTCATAGGCTCTGGCCAGTTCCTTCAGGAACGGAGCCTCTCTGCTGACGAATACAGCAGGCAGGAAATCTTCATAAATTATTTCTCCGCCCAGCTTTGCGGCCATGGTTTCAAAGGCAGTTCTGATTTCTTCCCTGGAGGTAGTGTAGGCAAATCTGCAGTTCACCAGCACTTCCACACCGTCTTGTGTGGTTTTAATAACAGATGGGGTAAACATATTTTTATGGATGTATTCACCCTTGTAATATTCTTCTTTCTTTTCGATACCCAGAGCCTGTCCGACGAAATCGCTGAAGTGATCATACAGCAGATCCAGTACCCGGCTGCAGGTATTTTCGCCAATCACATGGTTGTTCTGCAGTTCCTCCTTCATCAGAAAGACTGCGTTGATTCCCTTATCCGGCAGACAGGAATGGGCAGCCTGTCCCTGTGTTTTCACAATTTCACCGTTGCTCAGTATTACGGTACAGCTCTCCGGTACCACATTGGACGCGACACCGGCATCGATGGAACGGATTGTCGGAAGTGCCGATGTGGCTTCATCCCCATATGGAAAGCGTATGCCGATATCATAGTACCCTTTTTCCACATTCCCGATCGGGAAATATCCGTCTGGTGTAAAACTATAGTCCGGAAGAGTGTATTTTTCGACATATGCATTCATATCGGTCCATTCCACTTCTTCCTGGGTTCCGATGACCATGCGGACTTTTTTTCTCAAAGGGCGTCCGCAGTCTTTTACCGCCTTCATGGCATACAGGGCTGCCATGGCAGGTCCCTTATCATCCAGAACACCGCGGCCGTACACTCTTCCATCTTTTACAGTCAAATCAAAAGGAGCCACGGTCCAGTGACCGGCATCACCAATGTCAACCACATCCAGATGCACAAGAATGCCGACGGTTTCCGCCCCCTCTCCCGTTTCAACGATACCGATCTGTCCGTCCAGCAGTTTCTCCGCATGAAGCCCCAGTTTTTCAGCAGAGCCAAGAAAATAGTCCAGTGCATTTTCCACCTGTTCCTTGTCTGTTGATACACTTGGTATCTGTATCAGTCCTTTCAGATCTTCCAGAAATCGGTTTCTGATTTTCGTTTCCATCCTGTTCTCCTTCTGTGTATT
>JAEDMR010000107.1 GCA_016302925.1 Bacillota bacterium | reverse complement strand
CTACTTTGTTCAAAAGGGGTATTTTGGATTTGAGATTATGAGGTTATCAGGGGGGATAACCACGGTTTTATTCTACTGAATTTCGTGGAGAAATGCAAGTGTTTTTGTGAAAAAAATGTGAAAAAAATTAAAAAAGTTCGAAAACTATCGTTTCCTGTCGAATCTTAGCGGAATTTTTTCCACCATTTACTATAAATTCCCTTTATAATAGAAGAAGGCGAAGCGACATGCGTTTCGTCAGTGTATTCAATAAAAATTAACTCATTGTAACAGGAGGAATCACAATGGAAATTTTGAAAGTATCTGCGAAATCCAATCCCAATTCTGTGGCAGGCGCACTGGCAGGCGTACTCAGAGAGAAAGGCGGTGCGGAAATTCAGGCGATTGGAGCAGGCGCTCTGAATCAGGCAGTCAAATCGGTGGCCATTGCACGTGGATTTGTGGCACCAAGCGGTGTGGATCTGGTGTGTATCCCGGCATTTACCGATATCGACATCGATGGGGAGGAACGAACCGCCATGAAACTCATTGTCGAACCGAGATAACTGTGATACAATACTTCTGGACAAGGAGGCCGGAAGTATGACATTTGAAGAAAAGACGCTGAACAGCGAACGAATTTACGAAGGAGCCATTATCAACCTTCGAAAGGACAAGGTGACGGTGGAACACGGAACTTCCTACCGTGAGATTGTGGAACATAACGGCGGTGCGGTTCTGGCTGCACTGACACCGGAGGGAAAGATGGTGATGGTCCGGCAGTACCGGAAACCGGCAGAAAGAGTCATGCTGGAGGTTCCCGCAGGGAAGATCGATCCGGGTGAAGATCCTATGGATGCTGCAGTTCGTGAGCTGAGAGAGGAAACCGGCTATACCGCCGGAAAGGTGAAGTTTCTGACCAGGTTTTATCCGTCGGTGGGATATTCGGAAGAAATGCTGTATCTGTACCTGTGTACAGAACTGACACCGGGAGAAACCTGCTTTGATGAAAATGAAGCCATTGATCTGGAAGAAATGGATGTGGATACGCTGTACCGTATGGCCATGGATGGCAGAATCGAAGATGCCAAGACCGTCATTGCCATTCTCATGGTCAGGTCACTGCTTGCAGAAGGCCTGCCTGAAGCAGGCAGATAAGAAGGAGGACCGCAAGTCCCGCCAGATAAAGATGCAGATATTGCCCTGTGAAATACCGCAGGGCATTTCTGTTTTTTGGACTTCCGGAGTTGCTGCCCACCCGGCGGCCGCTTCTCCGGCGGATCCGGCAGAGCCCTTCCTGCAGCGACAGGGTGCAGAGAAACGAAAAGAGAAGGATCTGCACCAGTCCGGCAGGAGCCAGCGTCACCAGAAGATAACCCATGCCGGAAAGTCCGAAGGTCTCCAGGATCATGGCTGCCGAAAAGCCCAGAAACAGGCTGCGGCAGAACAGAAAAAGCACATCCAGCGGCAGCAGAATTACCGCCGCAGGAGAAACGAAGCACAGCAGCAGAAAGAACAGCCCGCTGCGAAGATTTTGCCAGAAGGAGGCAAGAAACGAAATGCTGCTTCCATCCGAACTGAAAAAGCCGCAAAGAAGCTGCATCAGATGTTCCTTCCCTGTACCCGTCATGCATACTTCAAAAAATGCACCGGAGCAGAGTCCGGTGGCCGCTGCGAAAAGCAGCATATAAAACAGTTTTTTATCCATATTGTGTTCTCCTGCGAAATATATATGCCGGGCATTCCGGTTTCCTGCCAGAAAAAAGTTGACATAATCCGACGGCTTTCGACATTTTCTCATTGAAAAAAAGCAGGAGAAGTACTATACTAATAAAGCACCCCTGAAGGGGGATGGAATTTGCTATGCGATAAACTGGAGAGTGCTGTGAGAGAATTCGAGACTTATTTAATAGAAGAAAAGAAAATGTCAGAAAACACCATTGAAGCTTATCAGCGGGATATCCGCGGGTTTTGCCGTTTCACGCAGGAACGAGGTGTGGAATATCCGGAAGATGCATCCAATGCAGAGGTGGTAGCCTATCTCATGCGGCTGAAACAGGAGGGAAAGGCAAAGGCTACGGTCAACCGGAAGCTTGCGGCGATCCGTACCTGGTTTCAGTATCTGGTGGAAGAGGGCAGAGTAAGTCGAAATCCGGCGATTGAAATTAAATCTCCGAAAATTGAACGGAAGGAAATCGAGTATCTGTCTGTGAAAGAGGTGGAATCGCTGATGCAGATACCGGATGAAAGCCCGAAGGGTATCCGGGACCGTGCGATTCTGGAACTGCTGTATGCCACCGGAATCCGTGCCAGCGAGCTGATCGCACTGGAAATCGATGATGTGAATGTGCGCATGGGTTTCGTCACCTGCAGCGGCGAGAACATGAAAGCCAGAATTATTCCTATCGGCCGGCCGGGAAGAAAAGCTATGGAGACATATCTCTACGGTGCCCGTCAGGAAATCCTTGCCCGCCATCCGGAGGAACGGAGCCTGTTTGTCAATTATATCGGCAAGCCCATCACGCGGCAGGGGCTCTGGAAAATCCTGAAAGAGTACGGAGAAAAAGCAGATCTGCTCCACAGCCTGACACCGCAGGTGCTGCGGAATTCCTTCGCCGTACATATGCTGCAGAACGGCGCGGATCTGAAATCCCTGCAGGAGCTGCTGGGACATGAGGATATTTCCGCTACCCAGATCTATCTGTCGGTGACGAAAAACCGGATCAAGGATGTTTACGATAAAACGCATCCGAGAGCGTAAGCAGAGCCGCTGACATGCCGCCGGAGCAGACGGAGCCGGGCGGAAAGATTTTGTGAAAAAATTGTTGGAAAAATCGCAGCAAAAAAGAAAAAAATCCTTGCGTCAGACAAGGCTTTGTGTTAAAATATAGAAGTTGATTACGGGCGGTCCTCTGGAGATAGTGCGAAAGGTTGAAATTTCAACCTTTGCCCCACGAACGTCTTGGAGGGAAGGAGGAAAAATAAATGGATTTATTAAGATCAATTACCCAGGATTATCTGAAGAATGATATCCCTGCATTTAATGTGGGTGACACCGTAAAGGTACACATTAAAATTAAAGAAGGAAACAGAGAAAGAATTCAGGTGTTCGAAGGCTTCGTTCTGAAGAAGCAGAACGGCGGCGTAAGCGAAACTTTCACTGTTCGTAAGATTTCTTCCGGCGTTGGCGTGGAAAAGACTTTCCCACTGCACTCACCGAAGATTGAAAAGATCGAAGTCGTAAGACGCGGCGATGTAAGAAGAGCTAAGCTGAATTACATGAGAGAAAGAACCGGTAAGTCTGCGAAGATCAAGAGCAAAGAAGACTAATTCTTGGAGGGGAATCTGATGATTCCCCTTTTTGTTATCTGTTTTCTGCATGCAAGGAGGAGGCATCGTATGATTGAAAACATAAACTGGTATCCGGGGCATATGAAAAAGACCCGGGAACTGATTCAGGAGAACCTGAAGCTGGTGGATCTGGTCATTGAAGTCATTGACGCCCGGATCCCCGTGTCCAGCAGAAATCCCATTATTCATGAACTGGTACAGGGAAAGAAACGGATCGTGATCCTGAACAAGAGTGATTTGTCCGACCCTGCGGCCAATGAGGCCTGGGCGGATCATTTCCGCAGGGAGGGGAATCTGGTTCTTGCCATGAACTGCATGACCGGCAGCGGCGTAAACCAGCTGTATAAGGTGCTGAATCGACTGCAGGATGAAAAGAACGAAGGCGCGCCGAGAAAGCGTCCTCTCCGCATGATGATCGTAGGCGTTCCCAATGTGGGCAAATCCTCGCTGATCAACCGGATGACGGGAAAAAAGAGCGCCAAGACCGGTGACCGGCCGGGTGTCACCCGGGGCAAACAGTGGCTTTCTCTGGAAAACGGCATGCAGCTTCTGGATACGCCGGGCATTCTCTGGCCGAAGTTTGAGGACCCGAAGGTAGGCCTGAATCTGGCATTCTGCGGCTCCATCAAGGATGAGATACTGGATATGGCGACCTTGGCCATGGAACTGATCGGCGTGCTGGCCGAATCCTATCCGCAGTTTCTGATGGACAGGTATAAGCTGGACGGCATCGAGGAAACGCCGCTGGAAAACATGGAAGCCATCTGCAGGAAGCGGGGCTTCATCCTGCCGGGCAAGCGGATTGACTATGATCGGTGCGCCAAGACTGTGCTGGATGAATTCCGCGGCGGCAAGATCGGCCGCATCACTCTGGAGCCGGTATCCGGCAAGGGTATGAAGGCGGAGGAACCGGAGGACCCACAGCAGGAAACGGAGGCAGAAAAATGACGAAGGCGGAACGGGAAGCCCTGCTGATGGAAAAGCTGGCGGAAAAGAAGGCTTTCGATGATGCATTTCGCAGCGGCGGTGCAGATGACTGTGACGATGAAAATGACGGCTGCGGTGCAAAATATATCGCCGGGGTGGATGAGGTCGGTCGGGGACCCCTGGCTGGTCCGGTGGTAGCTGCCTGCGTGGTGCTGCCGGAGGACTTCGATGTACCGGGTGTGGATGATTCTAAGAAGCTTTCGGAGAAGAAGAGGGAAGCACTGTATGATGAAATTATGTCCCGGGCTCTGGCGGTGGGTATCGGCAGGGCAGACAACCTGGTCATCGATGAGATCAACATTCTGCAGGCTACGAAGGAAGCAATGAAGGAAGCTGTGGCTGCAGCGGATCAGATGCTGCGGCAGCGGATCGGAGCAGATCAAGGTTCGGATGGAAGTGCGGCTATCGGCCATATTCTCTTCGATGCCATGACCATTGAAGAAATTAAAATCCCGCAGACCTCTATTATCAAGGGTGATGCCAAAAGCCTGTCCATTGGGGCAGCTTCTATTGTAGCCAAGGTGACGAGAGACCGGGAAATGGCGGAATACCATAAGATCTATCCGGACTACGGATTTGAAAGCAATAAGGGATACGGCACCAAAGCACATTACGACGGCATCCGCCGGTGCGGCATCACGCCCATCCACCGGAAGAGTTTTTTGAAAAATATACTGTAATTCAACTGCTGTATGGTTTCTGATACAGAAACTGCACAGCAGCATTTTTATGAAATTTAAGAAATTTTAGAATTTTCTGAAAATTCTATTTACAAACTGCTGTCTTCGTGCTACAATACCATCATGTTCAGTAAAGAACAGGAAGCATTTATAATAAGAAAGGCAGAAATCATCATGTTTATCAAAATCTTAATGCTGCTGGTATTTTTCGCGGTTGCCATCGGCATCGGCGTTTACTGTAAGAAGCAGGCAACGGATGTCCACGGCTTCGTCCTCGGCAGCCGTTCTGTAGGACCGTGGCTGACGGCGTTTGCCTACGGTACATCTTATTTTTCAGCTGTAATCTTTATCGGCTATGCCGGACAGTTCGGATGGAAGTATGGTCTTGCTTCCACATGGATTGGTCTGGGAAATGCATTTATCGGAAGTTTAATGGCCTGGGCTGTTCTGGGCAGAAGAACCAGAATTATGACTCAGCATCTGGATGCGGCCACCATGCCGGATTTCTTCGGCAAGCGGTTCGACTCCAAAGCTCTGAAGATTGCCGCAGCGGTCATCATCTTTATCTTCCTGATTCCATATACTGCGTCTGTATATAACGGTCTTTCCAGACTGTTCGGAATGGCTTTCAATATCGACTATTCCTACTGCGTTATCGGTATGGCTGTACTGACAGCTATCTATGTAACTCTGGGAGGGTATATGGCTACCGCCATCAACGACTTCATTCAGGGCTGCATCATGCTGGTAGGTATTGCCGTTACAATTCTGGCTGTACTGAATATCAACGGAGGATTCCTCGGCTCTCTGGAAGCCCTGTCTCAGGTGACCGGTGCAGAAGGAACCAGCGAAAGCTGGCCGGGCGTATTCAACTCCTTCTTCGGACCGGATCCGCTGAATCTGCTTGGCGTCGTGATTCTCACGTCCCTGGGAACCTGGGGACTTCCGCAGATGGTTGGCAAGTTCTATGCCATCAAGAGTGAAAAGGACATCAGCATCGGAACCATTGTGTCCACCGGCTTTGCTATCGTAGTAGCAGGAGGATGCTACTTCCTGGGCGGTTTCGGACGGCTGTTCGGCGATGTGATTGCGTATAACGAAACAACCGGTGCGCCGGTTTATGACTCCATCATTCCTTCCATGCTGGCACTGCTGCCGGACCTGCTGATTGCAGTGGTTGTGATGCTGGTACTGTCCGCTTCCATGTCCACCCTGTCCTCTCTGGTGCTGACTTCCAGCTCCGTGATGACCCTGGATATGATTCACGGTACCGTCGTGAAGAACATGGATGAAAAGAAAAAGGTATCCACTATGCGCGCCCTGATCGTGGTATTCATCGTGGTTTCTGCAGCAATCGCATTGGTGCAGTATAAATCTTCAGTTACCTTTATCGCACAGCTGATGGGTATTTCGTGGGGTGCGCTGGCCGGTGCCTTCCTGGGACCTTTCCTGTACAGCCTGTACTGGAAAAAGGTGACCAAGGCTGCAGTATGGGCAAGCTTTATCTGCGGTGTGGGTATCACCACCTCCAACATGCTTCTGGGCTTCGCGGGCAAAGCGTTCATCGCCAGCCCGATCAACTGCGGTGCATTCGCAATGATCCTTTCCCTGATCATCGTTCCGGTGGTCAGCCTGATTACAGCCAAGCCGGATGATTCAAAAATGCATGAGATTTTCGGATGCTACGACGAAAAGGTACAGGTTTCCAGAAAGAACGCACTGGAAGACTGATCTGACAAATTGCAATTTTCATTACCCATAATATAACATAATACACCCTGAAAGAA
>JAEDMR010000106.1 GCA_016302925.1 Bacillota bacterium | reverse complement strand
ATCAGACGCTTCCGTATCTCCGTTTCTGCATAATTCACAGCAGCACCCCTCCCAGCAATCAGTTCTTCGTTCATTTAACCATTTAGACATTCATTAAAACAGCAGCAGATTGTAGAAAAATCCGCTCACCGGTCCGATAATCTTATCGGTCACATTGAAAATAATCAGAATCATCAGAATCGGGAAACCGTTCTGATACAGTTTCCAGTACCAGTCGTACTTCTGCAGATCAAATATCTGGGTCAGAATGCCGAATCCATCCAGCGGCGGTACCGGCAGCAGATTGAAAACCATCAGAACAATATTGATTCCGAAGACATAAACAAGAATATCCAGCAGCACACCGCCGATTCCTGCATAGAAGCTTTCTGTCATGCTGTACATCAGCCCCTTGATGATGAAGGAAGCAATCAGTGCCAGAAGAAAGTTTGTAGTTACGCCGGCGATGGATACCAGAAACTCATCCCTTCTTCTGTGCTTGTAATAGTTCGGGTTGATCTGCACCGGCTCGCCCCAGCCAAAGCCGGCGATGAGCAGCGCCACGAAGCCCACCGGATCGATGTGATGTGCAGGATTCAGTGAAAGCCTTCCCTGTATCTTCGGTGTCGGATCTCCCAGCCAGAAGGATACATAACCGTGTGCAGCCTCATGGAATGTGAGCGCTATGATAATGCCCGGCAGGCTGACCAGCGTGTCATAAACCCAGTCCGACAGGCTTTCTCCGGAGTTCAGTAGCCGGTTCACCACCAGAACCACCAGAATGATCAGTATCGCCGGGTTTACATTTCGAAACATTTTTTTCATAAACCTATTGTTACCCCTCTTCGTTTTTTCAGTAATGTTATGATATTCTATCACATTTCCGCCGGATTTGAAATATATATAAGGTAAAAGACTTCTGACAATTTGTCCGATCTGACAGATTGTCTAAATAGAAAGGTGGTTTTTTATGGATACATCCCTGGTTTGTATTGATGTTTACACCGTGGCGGAAGGTGATACTCTGTACGCCATTGCAGATCGGTATGATCTTCCTGTCAGTCTGCTGATGAAAGTCAACTGTATCGATAACCCGTACAATCTGCAGATCGGCACGCGGCTCTGCATTCCCGGTACAGAAGATCAGCTTCCGAAGCCGCCGGGCTCCTGTACGAAGACCCACACGGTCAGCCCGGGAGATACGCTTTACTTAATTGCGAAGATGCACGGCATCAAGCTGGATGCTCTGATGCGTGCAAATCCTTCCATGGATCCTTACAATCTGCTGGTCGGCACCGAACTCTGTATTCCGGACTAAAGGGACATCACCACATGAAATGTATGAGCAGGACTGCCCATATGCAGTCCTGTTTCGCCTGTTTCGACATATTAAGACCAGTCCAGGCTTTTTTTCGACCCTTCCTGCGGTTTTTCATTGACGGAGACTTCGGAAAAGGATAAAATATTGAAATGTAGTAAATGATCAGGAGGTAAAAACCAATGCCGCAGTTATCAACCAGAACCAACAGTTTCACCGATTCCGTCATCCGCAGAATGACAAGAATCGCGTTAAAATATGACTCCGTCAATCTCTCCCAGGGATTTCCCGATTTCCAGCCGCCGCAGGCCCTCCTGGACCGCCTGGCGGAAGTCACAAAAGAAGATTTCAACCAGTATGCAATCACCTGGGGTGCGCAGAATTTCCGGGAAGCCCTGGCCGAAAAACAGTCTCGTTTCATGGGTCGTCCCATCGATCCCAACGGGGAAATCGTCGTCACCTGCGGCAGTACGGAGGCCATGATGGCCGCCATGATGACCGCAACCAATCCGGGTGATAAAGTCGTTATCTTTTCTCCATTCTATGAGAACTACGGTGCTGACACCATCCTGTCCGGTGCGGAGCCGATTTATGTACCTCTTTATCCGCCGGAATTCAATTTCAAGGTGGACGAGCTGGAAGCTGCGTTTCAGCAGCATCCGAAGGCACTGATTCTGTGTAACCCATCCAATCCGTGCGGCAAGGTCTTCACCCGGGACGAGCTGATGATCATCGCAGATCTGGCTGAGAAGTATGATACCTTTGTCATCACGGATGAGGTGTATGAGCATATCGTGTACGAGCCTTATGAGCATGTATATTTCGCGTCCCTTCCGGGAATGTGGGAAAGAACCATTTCCTGCAGCTCCCTTTCCAAGACATATTCCATTACGGGATGGAGACTGGGCTACATCATTGCACCGCCTCACATCATAGAGGCCGCCAAGAAAGTCCACGACTTTCTCACCGTAGGTGCTGCAGCGCCGCTGCAGGAGGCGGCCGTGGCAGGTCTGCGGTTCGGCGACGAATACTATCAGGATCTGCGGGAAAAATACACCCACAAACGGGAACTGTTTCTCCGCGGCCTGGATGATCTGAAAATTGTCCATACCAATCCGCAGGGTGCTTACTACGTCCTTCTGGATGTATCCGAGTTCGGCTATGCCAGCGATCTGGAGTTTTGTGAAGTCATGACCCGGGATGTGGGCGTGGCTGCCGTGCCCGGCTCCAGCTTTTTCCGGGAGGACGTGAACCATCTGGTGCGTCTCCATTTTGCGAAGAAGGACGAAACCCTGAATGAAGCCCTCAACCGTCTGGCGGATCTTCGAAAAAAAATACTGCCGAGATGAAGATGAAACATAAAAGATGAAACATGAGGTAAGAGCATGAAACGAAAGCGCATATATACCATCATCCAAGTGGGGAACCTGTCAGATATTCCAAGCCGGGCTTACGATTATGCCCTGATGGCAGCGGTGCTGATCAATATTTTCATCGCCATTTTCGATACCTTTCCGGAGTCCCTTCCGTATCAGGATATCATGCACCTTGCAGAAACGCTGACGGTACTGTACTTTACGGTGGATTATGTGCTGCGCGTCTGGACAGCAGATCTGTATTATGAAAGTCTCGGCATACGCCTTTCCCCATCGAAGGCACGAATCCGTTTTGTGTTCTCCTGGGTGGGTCTGGTGGATTTCCTTTCCTGCGTCCCGTTTTTCTTTCCCATGGGCGGCAGCGTACTGCGACTTTTTCGTATCGTGCGTATTCTCCGGGTCTTCCGGATTCATCACTACGCCGATCCGCTCCATGTCATCGGCGATGTCATCGATAAGAAGAAAGGACAGCTCCTTTCTTCTTCTTTCATCGTACTGATACTCATGATTGCCGCTTCCCTGCTGATGTACAGCCTGGAGCACGAAGCACAGCCGGAAGCCTTTGCCAATGCATTTTCCGGCTTCTGGTGGGCTGCCAATACCCTGCTTACCGTCGGATACGGTGATGTGGTTCCGGTAACTCTGGCAGGTAAAATCTGCGGCACCGTTCTCACCTTTCTCGGCGTCGGCATGGTGGCCATTCCGACCGGTATTCTATCCGCCGGCTTCATGGAGCAGGTTTCCAGTCTGCGGCATGAAAATGAGCCGGCAGCACCTTCACAGACGAAAGATTCATTCGAATACTGTCCGTACTGCGGCCACAGGCTTCCAAAATAAAGGAAAACGCGGAATATTCTAAAAAAGAACCGCCTCTCCGAGGCGGTTCCGTTTTAGAATTATTTACAATTGTGAAGCCTGGTGACCTTACGGTCTGTGAACATTGTCTTGGTTTCCAGAGATTTTCTCTCCAGAGAGACATCGAAATCAAATTCCTCAATCTCAACTCCAATATTACATAAACATTGTACCACAATTTTCTTCGTAAGCCAAGGGTTTAAAACAAAAATTGGCCCCAAAGTATTGGTAAAAATCGAATTATTTTTCAGGGAGCCTTCATTTCGATCCTCCCCGCTGTTTCCGAACCCATATTTCAGCGTTCCGAACGGCGTTTCCCGGCTGTCCACATCCATCATCTGAATCTGGGACCCGAAAATCTCCAGGGTCTCCCCTTCTTCACAGCCATAACAGGTTTCAAAATAAAGATCATCGCCGTAAACCAGCTTCCGTTCCTTAAAATCACAGTCGATCAGTCCCAGCCCGCTGAGTATCGTTCCATCTTCCCGAATCGTCCTTCCGCCGAAAATGCACTGGCTTGTCCCCGTCACCAGCAGCACCCTGCCTTCGTCGATATAGCTTTTCAGCGCCTCTTTGTATGGCTGCAGCCACGCAATCAGAACCGGGAAGGAGGCGATTTCTCCCGGCGGGCAGAAAATAAAATCATAAGCCATCGGATCAAACTCTTCCGTGTCCAGGTCGATCCGGTCCACTTCCACTTCTGCGCCGGCGAATCCCGCAATCCGCTGAAATGCCAGCATATTTCCCCGCTCACCGTGGAGATAGAGTATATCCGGGAAAAGCCATGCTGCTCTCAGTTTCATTTTTTCCATCTTACGCTTCCCCCTTTTCTTCCTTTTCTTCTGTCTCAGTTTTCTCCGTTTCCGCATCCTGCAGATGGAGTTTTTTCTGCATATGTTCATAGGTGTGGAGCCAGGTGATCATGTAAATGTTGTCTGTTTCCGCTTTCTCAATCTCCGCGAAAATGGTGTCCACATCCTCTGTATCCGCAACGGAAATCAGGGACGGATCCACACCTTCATAGATCAGACGGTTGGCCGTATCATAGCAGACCCGCTCCGAGAAACAGAAGTATTTTTCCACATCTCCTGATGCAAGCTCCGAAAAATCACAGTCAAAGGCATAGAAGGTGTTTGTATAATGCGGAATCATATCCACCAGCGGGCAGAGACCCAGGCAGACCATTTTTCGTTCCTTATCCCCTGCCATAATATTGATGCAGGTCTGCAGCGTTTCCGGGTTTTCCTGCTTGATCCGCATATATTTGATGGTCTTATCCTTATATTTCAGAATCTCAAACCGTCCTCCCACATTCCGGAAGGATGCAAATGCTTTGGCTGCATCGGCAGGTTCAATCCCTGCCAGTTCCTTTGCCACCGCCACGGCTGCCGCATAGTTGTACAGCATATACGGAATGTTGTACGGCATCGGGAAGCTGACGTCCTCTATGGTGAAGGATCTCTTCTCAAAATCCACATTCCGTACGGTGTAATCCGCCTGCAGACTGCTCTGGTTGCCGCAGTGTGTACAGTGAAACGGACCCACACCATCATTGTTGTAATATTCGAAAGCGATGCTGTGGTGGCAGACAGGGCATGCCATGGTCGGAAAGCCCTCTTTTTTCCGGAAGGAATCCGAATGTTTCTCTACACCGTAAGTGATCACATGGGTATGATCCATACTGAAGGATTTCGCACGAGGTTCTTCATTGTTCAGGAACAGGCGGATATCCTTTTTCAGCACCGGAGCCACCCTGCGGTAGATAAAGTCCGGATCACCGTTTCTCTGTACCTGATCCTTCTGCAGATTGGTGACCAGAATGCTGGCTGCCGGAAGCTGTCTGTGAATGATAGGCATGAAACGTTCATCCGTTTCAAAGATGTAATAGTCCGCCTTTACCTTCCCCGTAAGGCTGGAAGCTTTCAGAAGTGCAGTCGCCACACCGGCAAGGAGGTTTGCGCCTTCCAGATTGGAAACGACCGTTTTTCCGTTTGCCTTCAGGATATGGTTAATCAGATTGTTTGAGGTGGATTTTCCGTTGGTGCCGGTGATAAACAGAACCTTTCCCGGATCGATGCCTTTAAAATGAGCCACCATGTTCGGATCGATGCGAAGTGCCTTCTCCCCCGAAAAATTGGAGCCTCTGGTTTTATCGATAATATTAATCAGAAAATTGAGAAATTTTCCGAACCATAATGCAATTAAAAATTTCATGACGCCTCCATTGATATGATTTTTCAAACGATACCATATATTCTATCATACTTTTCCCTTCAATGCCATAAAAATTCCAAGTATACATAGACCGGAAAACAAAAGGAACGCCATGTGCATGATCTGCAGCAGGACAGAAGGCTCTGCCTGGGCCAAGCTGCCCGGTCCCAGAAAGAGGCTGGTCAGCATGGTAACCACCGCCATGGATGCCGTGTGACCGGCGGACCGCATGGTGGCAAGGGCTGCGGATGCCATACCGGCTGCATCCTTTCCTGCGGCAGACATGGCAGCAGAGGTATTGGGAGATGCAAACAGTGCACAGCCGACGCCGGAAACGGCCAGCAGTCCTGCTGTGAACCAGACAGAAGTTTCTTCCTGCAGCAATCCGGAGGCTGCCAGCACAGCTGCAGTCAGGGCCATGCCCAGTGCCGAAAGGATACCGGGACTGCGGCGATCCGAAAGACGACCCATAACCGGAGACAGCAGAGTCTGCATCACAGGTGCTGCAATGAGAATCAGCCCTGCCCTTCTGCTGCTGCAGCCGACAAGCAGCTGCAAATACAGCGAAAGGAGATAATTCATTGCAAAGATGGCTCCATAACTGAAAAATCCCGCAAAGCCTGTCCACAAAAAAGCGGATTTATTGCGAAACAAACGCAGATCCAGTAAAGGGGTATGGCTGTAGTGCCATCCCTTTTTTCCAAAGAAAAGTGCCGCCAGGCAGACTGTACCTGCAGCCAGCGCCCCGATTCCAAATGGGTTTCTCACTGCAGAGGACAGTCCCCACATGATCCCTGAAATGCCGCAAACATAGAGGACACAATCAGCCCCGGACGGATATGTTTTGCGAAGGAATCCCGTCCTTTTTTCAGACGGAAGTTTTTTCACCGCTATGAAAAAAGCTGCCGCAGAAACTGCTGCCGCAGCCAGAAATACAGACCGCCACCCGAAGCTGTCATTCAGAAGACCGCCGACCGCAGGACCTGCCGAAAGTCCCAGATAGTTTGCTGCCGTGGTATAGCCCAGAAGCTTTCCCCGTTCTTCT
>JAEDMR010000002.1 GCA_016302925.1 Bacillota bacterium | reverse complement strand
CTGCTCTGTTCGTGATGCTGCTGATTGTCATTATCCGCAGCGTAACCATGGATGGCGCTTCTGCAGGTCTGGGCTTTATGTTTAAGCCAAACTTCGAGGTATTTAAAGGCGCCGGCTGGATCAGTGTACTGGCGGCTGCCGGAGGTCAGATGTTCTTCTCCCTGTCATTGGGCATGGGCATCACCGTCACCTATGGCTCCTACATGAAGAAGACCGAAAGTCTTCAGAAAAACGCATTCCTGATTCCAATTGCCGATACCATCGTTGCAATCATGGCAGGAGTTGCCATCATGCCGGCTGTCTTCGCTTCCGGTCTGAATCCGGGCGGTGGACCAAGCCTGCTGTTCATCACACTGCAGACCGTATTCCAGGCTATGGGCGGCATCGGACCGATTTTCGGCTTCCTGATGTACTTCCTGGTATTCATCGCTGCCATCACTTCTTCCATCGCACTGCTGGAAGCCGCATGTGCAGTAATTCTGGATAAACAGATTGAAAAAGGCAAGAAGCCGAACCGGAAAACGGTTGCATTGATTATCGGAGCCTTTGTGGCAGCAGAGGGCGTGTTCGTTGCACTGGACAGCCTTGGTGCTGCCGGATTCCCGCAGATTCTGGGACAGGGCTGCTGGCTGGATACCTTCGACCTGATTTCCGAAGGCATTCTCATGCCGCTGGGCGCACTAATCACAGCGCTGATCTTCGGCTGGTTTGCAGTCGGCAAGGGCTTCACCGACGACGAAATCGAAAAAGACGCCGGCGGTTTCAAGATCAAAGGCTACTACCGTTTCTGCATCAAGTGGATCGTACCGCCGATCCTGCTGCTGGTACTGCTGGGCCAGATCAACACCTTCTTCGGCCTCGGCTGGTTCTAGTCACTTCGCAAAATCCATTCTCAGAAATTTTATAAGCCTGCAGGCCGTTACGGTTTGCAGGCTTTGTTTTTCCGGTTTCCCTTTTTATTTCTTCGGCAGAATCATACGGAATGCGCCGGGCACCATTTCGAATTCCACGGCTTGGGCATCCGCGATCTCACCGTCAGTGCACAGCCGCATGGTTCCCTCCAGCGGTGTAATGCGGGCTGTAGTGCAGGTATCCCAGTAGAGAACCTCATGGATGTCCGGCAGATCCAGATGCGTTCCCTTGGCATAGTGCGGAAATTTTTTCAGGAAGTCGATCCGTCCCACGTTATAGATGATATTCACATCCATCCGGCCGTCACAGGTGGATGCCAGCGGGGAGCTGTGGACGCCGCCGCCGCAGAAACCGCCGTTGGCGATGGCTGTCAGCAGCAGGGATCCGTCCACGATGGTCTTCCCATCCAGCTCTACTTTTAATTTCGCACCTTTTTTCTTTATATATGTAATGGCCACGCCCATGAGATAGGCAACGGATCCGGCAAGAAAAGAATGCTTCTTCAGGGTGGCCGTCATGTCGGCCACATTACAGTCGAAGCCGATGTTGAACATATTGGCACAGTACCTGGTCTGCTCCTTTCCATTCAGCACGCCGCTGTAGCGAATCGCATCGCATGCTGTGTCTGTTCCCAGAAGCTGTGCCTCCGGGTCCATGAAATCTCCGGATTCCGGGAAATTGCGGACGAAATCGTTTCCTGTTCCGATGGGAATCAGTCCCAGGGAAATATGTTCATGGCGGGCTGCGGATAAGACGCCGTTGAGCACCTCATTCAAAGTGCCGTCTCCGCCGCAGGCGATGAGGCGGCCTTCCTCCGGCATGCCGTCCGGACCGGCACCTGCTAGTTCCTCGGTGAAGGCTCTGGCAAACAGCTCTGCATCCTGCGGCGCCTTCGTCACATAGATGCCTGCCTCGCAGCCGGTTTTCTCCGAGGCCATGCGAATCCGCTCCTTCAGGGCATCAATTCCCTTTCCTTTTCCCGCACCGGGATTTATGATAAATACTGTCTTCATCTGTTTCACGCTCCTGCTTCCTATTGTATCGGTTCTTCCGGTGAAAAGCAACATAAAACTACATAACAACTTGACACCACCGCTGTGAATTCCCTGCTTTTATTTTTTCATCAAATGGGGTATACTGTCAGATAGTAGAATACACAGGAGGAGAATCCCATGGATGAGAGAATAAAAAAGCTTTCGCACCTGCTGACTACCTATTCCTGCAGCCTGCAGAAGGGGGAAAAGGTGCTGATCGATTATGAAGGAGAGGAAGCCAAACCTCTGGTTCGCCAGCTGATCAAGGACGCATACAGCCTGGGCGCCCGGCCATACGTCAATCACCGGGACAGCGCCGTGCTGCGGGAGATTTTGCTGGGTGCTGACGAGGAACAGATGGAATTCCTCAATGATTACCAGCTGTCCCAGATGAAAGGGATGGATGCCTATATCGCCATCCGGGCCGGCGCCAACAGTTCGGAACTAGCCGACGTGCCTTCCGACCAGCTGAACATGTATTACCGGCTGACCCAGCCTACACTGGATTACCGGGTGAACAAGACCAAATGGGTCATCCTGCGGTATCCGAATCCGTCCATGGCGCAGCTGGCAGGAAAGAGCCAGGAAGCCTTTGAAGACTTTTTCTTCGATGTCTGTACCCTGGACTATGGGAAGATGAGCAAGGCCATGGATGCCCTGGTGGACCGGATGAATCGGACGGACAAGGTGCATCTGGTGGGTCCGGGAACGGATCTGACCTTCTCCATCAAGGATATCCCGGCCATTAAATGTGCCGGAGAATGCAATATTCCGGACGGAGAAGTCTACACCGCACCGGTGAAGGAGTCCATGAACGGTGTCATTTCCTATAACACCTGCAGTGAGGAACAGGGCTTCACCTATGACAGCATCCGTTTTGAAATCAAAAATGGAAAGATCGTCAAAGCCACTGCCAACGATACGGAACGGATCAACGCCCTGCTGGATACGGATGAAGGGGCTCGCTATTTCGGTGAATTCGCCATTGGCGTCAACCCGTATGTGCTGGAACCGATGAAGGATACCCTGTTCGATGAAAAAATCTGCGGCAGCTTCCACCTGACTCCGGGCATGGCCTACGAAGATGCGGACAACGGAAACAAGTCTGCGGTTCACTGGGATCTGGTCATGATTCAGCGCGAGGAATACGGCGGCGGCGAGATCTGGTTTGACGATGAACTGATCCGAAAAGACGGCCTGTTCGTGACGGATGACCTGAAACGCCTCAACCCGGAGAACCTGAAATAGCCGGACGAGTGGATTTTGCGAAGAATTTTGGCCTGCGCGAAAAATATTTTTGGCACTTTCAGAGATGACAAATTTGCGATATAGTAATAGAAGTTTATGAAGACAATAGGAGATGCAAACGATGAAAACCCCGTCATTTTTGGAAAAAGTCGGCGTCACCCCCAGACAGATTCTGTATCTGATGCTGGCCAACCTGTTTTATGCTCTGGCGCTGGACTGCTTTTATGTGCATAATAACATCGCTGCCGGCGGTCTGGCAGGCATCGGTACTGTGCTCAATTCCGTCGTGGGCCTGCCGGTGGGACTGACGGTTTTCGTTCTCAATATTCCCATCTGCCTCTGGGGCCTGAAGATCAAAGGAAAAGTCTATATCGTCATGTCCCTGATTGCAGTGGCCGTTTACTCCGGCATGGTGGACGTGCTGGCCTTCCTGCCGTCCCTCACCGATGACCGGCTGGTGGCGGTCATCTGCGGCGGTATTCTTTACGGTGTGGCAGCATCCTTTTCGGTGAAAGCGCAGATTTCCGCCGGCGGTACAGACCTGCTGGCCAAGCTGCTGATCACCAAGCTCCGCCATGTGAGTCTGGGGCAGCTGCTCATGTGCATCGACGGTTCCATCGTGGTGCTGGCCATGTGCGTGTACGGCGAGATTGAAGCCGGTATTTACGCCATTCTGGCCATCGGCACCACGTCCCTTGTCACGGATAAGATCAACAGCGGCTTCAACCGGGCGGACATGTTCTATATTTTTGCCAGCAAGAATCTGGACAAAATCTCCAACGCCATCCTTTACGATATGGGCCGGGGTGCCACTCTTCTCACGGGAGAGGGTATGTACGCCCACACGGAGCGGAAGATCCTTCTGGTGGTGGTGAAGCCCAACGAGATGCCGCGGCTGAAGGCCATCGTACATAAATATGACCCTCACGCATTCATTATCCTGTCCAGCGCCTTTGAGATCATCGGCGAAGGCTTCGACGGGGTGGATCTGACCACCACCATTCACGATGATGACGACATTGAAGAATAAAGCTCGGAAGAAAGAAAAGGACCGGCCTCAAAGTGACAGAAGCCGGTCTTTTTATGTGGTTTCATATTTCAGCAGATGATCTTCCCGCCGCGAATCACGTGAAGCAGCGGACGGTTCATGACGCGGATGTCTTCGTCCGGATTGCCGTCGGTGATGATCAGGTCGGCGCACTTACCCGCCTTCACAGTACCGATTTCATCCTCCAGCATCAGGATCTCCGCGCTGTTTTTCGTGGCCTGCAGCAGGATATCCATCGGTTTGAAATGATAGTAATCCGTTCTGGCGGTGAACTCATAGCCGATGTTGGCAATGAAGTTTTCCATGTCAAGATCGGAACCGAAGCCCAGCTTCAGGCCGGCTTCGTAGGCATGGTTGATGTTGTTTCGCTCCTCTTCAAAGTACTGCTCCGCCTTTTCCTGCATGTTGGCCGACATGTTTTCGGTGTCGCCGGCACAGGCAAGGGTAATGGCTCCCGTCGGAACCAGGAAGCACCGGTCGGCTTTTTTCTGCAGCAGGTCGATGCACTCGTCATCAATGAAGACACCGTGCTCGATGGTGCGGATGCCGGCTTCGATGGCTCGTTTGATGCCTGCGGTGCCGTGGGCATGGCCGCACACATAGGATTCCTTCATTTCGGCGATCTCCACCGCCGCTTTCAGCTCGTCCAGGGCGGCGATGGTCATGCCCGGGCTGCCCTTCTCGTTGAGGAAGGCGCCGGTGACCATATATTTAATGAAATCGTTTTTCAGCTTGAACTGCTTTCTGGCTGCGGTGCGGACCTGATCCGGACCGTCTGCCTCGATATACAGTTCTCCGAAGGTGTCGTTTCCCGTCTCCGTCGGCGTCAGAATCTGACCGCAGGAAATGAGCCGCGGTGCATCAAGCTCGCCCCGCCGCGCCGCATCGTTAATTGCCACTGTCACGTTATACATGCAGCCGCAGTCTCTGACGGTGGTATAGCCGGCCTTCAGGTATTCCCGGGCATAGATGTATGCGTTCAGCACGCTGTCGGCAGGCCCCAGATCCTTGATCTTAGCGAAGTCCAGACTCTTCAGATATACATGGGCGTGCATATCGATGAGGCCGGGCATCACCGTATAATGGGCTGCGTCGATAATCTGCGCCCCCTCCGGGATGCCGCAGCCATTTGCCGCAACCGTTCCGCTGCAGCCTGGGTTCCAGCCTTCCGGGCGGATTTCCCGAATCACCCCGTCTTCGATCCAGAGATCCGCAAACTGCCCGTCATATCCTTCCGTAAGCGGACCTAACAGTCTGGCGTTTTGTATAATCAGCATAGTTTCCCTCCTGCCTGTAAATTTCTGACCGTAAATATCACATTAACCGTGCAGCTCGTCCAGCGCATTGAGGCACAGGTCGATGGCTGCATCGATGCAGTCTTCATCCATGTCGAATTCCGCGTTATGCACCGGCTGTGTGGTGTTGGTGCCGATGCCGATGTAGGCGCCCTTTCCGCCGTTCTTTTGTACCCGGGTCATCATGACTGCCGCATCATCGGTACCGCCCACATTGCCTTCGAAGTAGATTTTCTCAAACCATGGCACTTTCACCGCAGCCCGGCGGACCACATCCATCATGGCGTCATCGCTTTTGCCTGCCGGCACTTCGCCGTAATCATCGTAGGTATATTCCATGCCGTAAGCTTTGGCGCTGCCGTCCAGAATTTCGAATACTCTTTCTTCCAGGTAAGCGCAGATGTCCGGTGTTTCACCCCGGTATTCCACCACCATGAACGCATTGGGTGCGATGGTGTTCGGTGCAATTCCCGCACGAAGCTCGCCCACGTTAACCCGGGTCAGTCCCTGTTCATGGGGTGCAATGGCATGGAGGTTCAGCGCTGCGGAGCAGGCTGCCAGCAAAGCGTTTTTCCCTTCCTGTGAAGCCCCGCACGGATGAGCGGCACGGCCGTGGAAGGTGATGTCCAGCTGCCGGTCGCTTAAAAAGTCCTTGCAGCCGCAGGCGACAGTATGGGACGGCAGCGGTTTGTTTTCTGCACTGAGGGCCACATGCATGGCCAGGAAATTGTCCACATCATCCAGATGCCCCTTATCCACAATAGAAATGGCTCCGCAGAAGGTTTCCTCTGCCGGCTGGAAAATCAGACGGATCTTTCCCCGGTATTCTTCCTTCTTTTTCAGAATGCCTTCTGCAATGCCCAGTCCCATGGCTGTGTGGGCATCATGCCCGCAGGCGTGTACCGATTCCGGATTGCAGGAGGCGTAGTCCTCATCAAACGGACGGTATCCTTCCTTTTTCGGTTCATCATAGGGCAGGCAGTCGATATCAAACCGGAATGCGGTGACCGGTCCTTCCTTCCCCGTATCCAGCTCGGCGATGACCCCCGGAATGCCCCGGGTCTTCTCCACAAACGCAGGATCTGCCCCCTGTTCCACGGCACGCTTCATGACCGCTGCCATTTCCTCTTCATCCGGACGCACCAGATGAATCACGCTGTCCACATTGACCACATCCGGACCCATGAGGCAGGTATAGCCCATATCTGTCAGGATTTCCGCAATCCGCGCACTGGTGCGGATCTCTCTCCATCCGTTTTCCGGATACTTGTGGAATTCCCGTCTGTACTCAGTAAACTTGCTCACTTATATTACTCCTTTCCTTTCTGCATGCACGCAGGGCATCCGCCAGAATGGCAGTACCCCGGACGATTTCTTCCTCGCTGGTCTTGGAAAAGCTCAGGCGCACATGACCGGCTCCTCCGTACCCGAAGGGGTAAAACAGAAAGCCCGGCATGATCAGAAGCCCTCGTGCAAGCGCCAGCTGATACAGCTTTTTCTCGTTGATGTCTTCGTCTAAGTCACACCACAGCGTAAGACCACCCTGCGGCTTTCTATACGAAATGCCAAGGGAGCGGATTTTGTCAAGCTCCCGGCAGAGCACCGCCTGCCGCCTGCCGTAGCAGTCTGCCAGATCGTCGGCGTGCTCCTCCCAGAGTCCCCGCTCGATATATTCATTCAGCATGAGATGACCCATGTTGCTTACAAAAGTTTCATCCACCACGATGCATCGTCCCAGGGTTTCCACCAGATCGGAAGGCCCTACCACGTATCCGGTCTTGATGCCGTACGGGAAGGACAGGGTGAAGGAGTCAATGTAGACCACCGACTTGTATTTATCCAGGGAATACAGGCTGGGGATCCGGTTTTCCGTGTAGCGAAAGACCCGCTGGGAGTCCTCCTCGATGATGGGTACCCCGTACCTCTGGGCGATTTCCAGCAGCTGCACCCGTTTTTCCAAGGACATGGTGATTCCCGTTGGATTATGAAAGTTGGGCAGAGTGTAGATGAATTTGGGTTTATGCTTCTTCATAAGCACTTCCAGGGTTTTCAGGTCCATGCCGTCCTCTTCCATGGGTACCGTGGCAAGCCGTATGCCTTTATTTCGGATCAAAGCGGAATTGTCCGGCAAAATCGGTTCTTCGGCGATGACCCAGTCTCCTTCCTGCAGATACAGGTTGATCAGGTAGTCCAGGGCCTGATTGGTCTCCGATACCAGCTGGATATTTCTGGGGTTCACGTACATGTTTTCCCTGGAAAGGACACGGCATATGTTCCTTTTCATCCGGTCCGTCTCGTCCAGTTCCCCCTGCTCCGGCTCTTCGCTCTGAACACTCTGCAGCATGGTCTGCATGATTTCCTCCATCCCCTTCAGCGGCATGGTCCGCTTGTCCATGAGGATCCCGCCGAAGGACAGATAGCGGCTTCCGGTGGATTGGCTGAATACGTCCAGAAACATTTTTTCCTTCTCGTTGAAGCTGTAGAGGATCATTTTTTCCAGCGGAAAAAAGCGCTTGCCGAAACTGGCATCGCCGTCGGGTTTCCGGACAAAATACCCTTTCGGGGTTTTTCTGGACGCCGTCAGATAGCCCTCGGAGATCAGTTCGCTGTAGGCCTTGACCACGGTGTTTCTGTGAACGCCCAGTTCCTCGGCCAGCCTGCGCTCCGGCGGCATTTTATAGCCGGAAACCAGTTCTCCTGCTGCGATCAGGTTTTTAATCCTGCCTTTGATCTGTAAAAAAATCGGTGTCTCACTGTTGCGGTTGATTTTAATATCCATAGTCTGATTATATCATTTTTTTCCGTCTGCCTCAATGTCACTTTTCAGAATACCATGCTTTGGTCTCTTTTTAACATACCATGCTTTGGCGCGTGCCAAAAGTACCAAACCCGACTTTCCCGCTAGTCCAAGTTTCGACTTGCAGGGAGGCGCGGTTTGGGGTATGATGGAAACGGAGTATCGTTACAGCGAACGTACCAATGAATTGGAGAGAGATTATGAACGAACGAATTATTGTAGTAGATGACGAACGTGAAATTGCGGACCTGCTGGAGGTCTATCTGAAGAATGAGGGTTTCCAGGTGGAGACCTTTTATCAGGGGGAACCGGCCCTTGCTGCCATCCGCAGGAATCCGCCCGCCCTGGCCCTTCTGGATGTCATGCTGCCCGATCTCGATGGCTTTTCCATCTGCAAAAAAATCCGGGAGGATTTCTATTTCCCGGTGATCATGCTGACGGCCAAGGTGGAGGATATGGATAAGATCACAGGACTGACCCTGGGTGCGGACGACTATATCACCAAGCCTTTTAATCCGCTGGAGGTAATTGCCCGGGTCAAAACCCAGCTCCGCCGCTATACCCGGTACAACCATCCCGACGCTTCTTCTGCAGGCCCGGACGGAGGTTCTGCCAACCCTGCGCCTTCGCAGAATGAAATCGATATTCACGGCCTGGTGATCAACAAGGACACCCATACCTGCACCCTGTACAATGATCCGGTCACCCTGACGCCCATCGAGTTTTCCATCCTCTGGTATCTGGCCTCCAACCGGGGCCGCGTCATTTCCTCGGAGGAACTGTTTGAAAAAGTGTGGGGTGAAAAATATCTGGATAATAACAATACGGTCATGGCCCACATCGGCCGGCTCCGGGAAAAGCTGAAGGAGCCTGCCCGGAATCCGAAATTTATCCGGACCGTCTGGGGCGTTGGCTATAAAGTGGAATAGGGAGGTGCGGCTACGTGGATGCACGAGTGAAAAAGAAAAACCGCAGCCTGGTCTTCGGCCTGCGCCGTCAGCAGCTGCTCCGGCTGGTCCTGACCCTGGTACTGTATACCGCTGCCGCCCCGCTGCTGTATATTCTGGCCCAGCTGCTTTACTCCCTGTTTATCTGGCAGGAGTATGATCTGATCTACCGTCTGGCCCACTGGTTTGCTGACCGTACGGCCATCCTTGCCCTTGGCTACATCGGTCTGGGATATACGGCCATTTTCCTCCATTATTTCAGCCAGTCCTTTTCCTATCTTGAGGAAGTGCTGGAAGGTGCGGAGTCCATCTATGAGGATGACGGGGAGCTGATCTCCTTTTCCTCTCCGGCTCTGAGCCAGATTGAAACCCAGATGAATCAGCTGAAGTTGACTCTGCGAAACAACCAGCGGGCCGCCCAGGAGGCGGAAAAGCGGAAGACGGAGCTGGTGGCCTATCTGGCCCATGATCTGAAAACGCCCATTACATCGGTCATAGGCTATCTGAGCCTGCTGCAGGACGAACCGCAGATTTCTCAGGAAATGCGGACCCGCTATGTGAACATTTCTCTGGAAAAAGCCCGCCGGCTGGATGAACTGATCAACGAATTCTTTGAGATCACCCGGTTCAATCTTTCCAGCATTTCTCTGGAGTACAGCCGTGTCAACCTGACCCGCATGCTGGAGCAGCTGGTCTTCGAGTTCCGCCCCATGCTGACGGAAAAGAACCTGACCTGCCGTCTGGACGCTCCGGCGGATGTGATTCTTTACTGCGATCCGGACAAACTGCAGCGTGTCTTCGATAATCTGCTTCGAAATGCTGTGGGCTACAGCTATCCGGATACGGAAATCGTCATTTCCCTTTCGGTGGATGCATCCGCTGCCCATCTTCTCTTCGAGAACCAGGGCATGACCATTCCTGCCGAAAAGCTGTCCCGGATCTTCGAGCAGTTCTACCGGCTGGATTCTTCCCGGACCACCGCCAGCGGCGGAGCGGGCCTGGGCCTGGCCATCGCGAAGGAGATTGTAGAACTGCACCACGGCCGGATCTCGGCTTCCAGCGAGGACGAAAAAATCCGCTTCGCCGTGGATCTGCCGCTGAAATAGTCCCGGCATCCCGGGCAGCCGGATACTTCAGCTGCCTTCACCCTCCGGCACCCCAGCTGCCCCTGCACCGTAAGAAATTCGTAAGAAAATTCGAAGCAAAACGCATGGATTTTGCAAAGTGAAATGAAAAAACGAGACCCCCTTCCCTGCTACAATAGAAGCAGATCCGATGAAGGGGGTATTTTTATGACGAGAAAAAGACTGACACAGCAATTCCCGTTTCTTCTGCCGCTGCGGCAGTTTGAGCGGAAGCTGTTTTTTTACGGACACATGCGGCTGGACGGCAACCGGTACGCCCGGACCCGTGCGGATTCGCTTCTTCCATATGAGACATTTTTTACGACTTCGCCGCTGCTGAATTACGACAGCGGATTTCCCATGGAGTATCAGTTCAACAAAGTCTTCAACCTGAAGCTTGCTGCGGACTGTGTGGACCGGCTGGTAATCCGGCCCGGTGAGACCTTTTCATTCTGGCAGTCCGTGCACCGCGCAGACCGGAATGTGCCGTACAAGGACGGACTGAATCTGCAGGACGGGCAAATCACCGGCAGTTACGGCGGCGGGCTCTGCCAGCTTTCCACCATGCTCTACTGGCTGTTTCTCCACACACCGCTGACGGTGACGGAACGTCATGCCCACGGGCTTGAGCAGTTTCCGCCTACGACCCATGACCTGCCTGTCGGGACGGATGCCACCATCAGTGAAGGTTGGCTGGATCTGAAGATTCGAAATGATACGCCGCAGACCTGGCAGCTTTTGGTGAATTTTGACGAGGAAAACATGTACGGCGCTATCCGGTGCAATGAGCCGGCTTCGGAGCTCTTCGAGGTGTACAACGGAAGCATAACCTATCTGCCTGACCCCGACGCCCCCGGCCGGACTTTGCAGCGGGCTACGGTCAACCGCCGCCGCCTGCGCCAGCCGGGGATCCTCCAGGACGACCGGCTGCTGTATGTGAACGAGTGCCAGATTGGCTACCCGGTGCCGGGGGCAGGTGCCGCCGGGGCAGGGGCAGGGGCAATGGCAGGTGCCGCCGGGACAGGGGCAGGAGCAAGAGGCGACGAAAGGAAAGAAGTACATGTGGAAAAAATACCAGTGCGAAACCTGAAAGCATCGATGCACGCAGAAGAAGTGTGCGTCAGAAAGGTGGACTAAAAATATGAAAAAACATCTTGCGCTCCTCTTCGGAGGATGCTCCAGCGAATATGAAATTTCTCTGCAGTCAGCCGCCGGCGTTCTGCGCCAGCTCTGCGGCGACGCATTTCTGAATCAATACAAAATCATACCCATCGGCATTACCCGCAGCGGACGCTGGCTCCGCTGCTGCCAGCCGCTTTCCTCCCTGCCTCTGCAGCTGGAGTCTGACACCTGGCATCTGGATCCGGGCTGCGTGCCTGCAGTTCTGTCACCCTGCCGAAATGACGAGAAATGGTCCGGTCTCCTGACCTTCCATCCGGATGGTTCCGTGGAGCACACCCGCCTGGATCTGGCCTTCCCGGTCCTTCACGGCCGCAACGGGGAAGACGGCCGTCTCCAGGGACTCATCGAACTGGCCGGCATCCGCCTCATCGGCTGCGGCTCCCTGTCCTCCGCACTTTGCATGGACAAATACCGAGCCCACCAGCTTGCCGCTGCCGCCGGCATCTCCGTTCCGGCGGCAGTTACCATGCGGAAGTGGAAGGATGGCTCCATGGATGCCAACGCCCTTCGCACCCTGACCGGCATGCTTAATTATCCGCTGTTCGTGAAGCCGGTCAAAGAAGGGTCTTCCCACGGCATCGCCCGCATCACGAGGCCCGGTCAGCTGGCAGAAGCCGTGATGGCGGCTTTCGCGTTTGATGACGAAGTCATCATCGAAGAATCCATCGATGGATTCGAGGTAGGCTGCGCAGTGATGGACGACGGTCAGGGCGGCCTGCTGACCGGGCGGGTGGATGAAATCGAGCTGCTGACCGAAGGCTTCTTCGACTATCACAGAAAATATGATGCCGTAGATTCCCGCATCCACACCCCCGCCCGGATTGATCCGGTGACGGAGGCACTGATTGCCGAAACGGCACGAATCATCTATCGGACCCTGGACTGCCGCGGCTTCGCCCGCGTGGACATGTTTCTGACACCAACCCGCGAAATCGTTTTCAATGAAGTGAATACCATCCCCGGCATGACCGCCCATAGCCGCTTCCCGAAGATGCTGGAAAGCGCCGGCATCACCTTCACCGGCATGCTGGACCGGCTGCTGGCGTGAGGAAAAGAGGCGGCTTGCAGCAAGTCGAAATCCTGAAAAATGTTTAGACACGAAAAAATGACGCAAATCTGGCTACAGCTTCCGGATTTGCGTCATCACATTCTTTATCCAGGTAGAAAAAGTATCTTATTATTCGTCCAGCTTCAAAAAATATGTATTTTATTTACATTTATTCTATTTTATCCGCATCTGAATTGGAGAATTCTGATCCAATTTCACATAAATCCAGCTGAAATTCGAAAGTCCATGACGCAAACATGCTTTGGAGTTCTGCATTTGCGTCATTTTTCATGTTCCAGGTCTTTTTTCCAGTCTTTCCAGCGTTGCGCTGCCGCTATACGTGGAAATGCCACCTCACTGTTTTCCTCTGTTTGGGATATCGGATCAAAGTTTGAAGCTGACTCTCTATGATTTCCGAGATTGCTTCCATATCAATCGTTCCGTTGCAGTCATCCGCAGTAATGATCAGATTCACCCCCGGCGTAATTCCCATCCAGAAATAAAACATCATCTTCTTCATCCATTTGTTTACATATTTGATGTCATCCAGTTTGCCTAAATGCTCCCAGTATTTTTTGCTGCCGTCAGGCATATCAAAAATAAAATCCGCAATCACCATATCTGGAATACCAAATAGTTTTTTCGCTTGATCCGCTTCTTCCGACATTCCATGCTTCCAGGAAAGCGGTTCCCCATATCGGTATGGAATTCCATACCCGTCAAGGCTCATGGATAAAATGACTTCTCCTTTGGAATCTCTGCCCTCACCCTCCGGTGTTTTGTGACGAATCTTTCCACCATACCCGATTATACCATCATCAGAAAGCCGGTTGCTGTACTTTCTTTCCAACATTTTTTCCATCTGATTCCGATATACCTTTGGCAATGTTGAGACAATTTTTTCATCCGTGTAAGGCAGGTACCTCTGCAGTATGTAATTCTGCCACTTGAGATTTTTCTCGATTGTCTGCACCTTCTTTTCCAGGAAGCGCCGTAAAGCCAGCTTCTCTGCCAGGCGATCTTGAAATCGGATATATTTTTCTGCACCTTCCGGCGGTCTGTAGTAGAGGTTTCTTCCATGATTTCCTGTCCGCAGCCCACCCTCCGGCAGATTCCTGAGTTCTTTCCTGCATTTCGCCAGCTGAAGCCGTTCCAGTTCCATGTCGGCGAGAAGAGAATGTATGAAATTTCGCATTGCAATGACTCCTTTCGAGATTTTTTGCGGGGTTCACGGGTTATTCTACACCATGACCTCTGTCGAAATTTGTCATTTCCTGCTTCTTAGCAAAATATTTTTTCCCGGGGAATTCAGCTCCGGGCGGGAAACGAGTCCTCGGGGAATTCGGTTCGAATGCAGATCGATCCTACTGGCTGAGCTGCCAGTTGACCGGTTCCATGCCGGAAAGTTCTAGGAACCGGTTGGTCTTGCTGAAGTACCCGCCGCCGAAAAAACCGTTATAGGCCGACAGCGGACTCGGATGGGCCCCGCTGAGAATGAAGTGTTGCGGACCCGTAATCAGCGCCTCCTTGGACCGTGCATTGGCACCCCACAGGATAAACACCACAGGCTCCGGACGCTCGTTCAGCTTGCGGATCACCGCATCCGTAAACTGCTCCCAGCCCCGGCCGCGGTGAGAATTGGCCAGCCCCCGGCGCACCGTCAGAACCGTGTTCAAAAGCAGCACCCCCTGCTTCGCCCAGTCCACCAGATACCCGTGGCCGGCCGGCGGAATGCCCAGATCATCCTCCAATTCTTTATAGATATTCACCAGCGACGGCGGAATCTTCACACCCCGCTGCACAGAAAAGCACATGCCGTGGGCCTGTCCCGGTTCATGATACGGATCCTGCCCCAGGATCACCACTCGAACAGCGTCGTAGTCCGCATAACGCAGCGCATTGAAAATGTCCTCCTTCGGCGGATAAATGGTCTGACTGGCATACTCCTCCTCCAGAAACCCCTCCAGTTTCCGGAAATAGTCCTTCTCAAATTCACCGGCCAGCACCTGGTCCCAATGATTCCCGATCTGCAGCATCTTGCCCTCTCCCTTCAAAATTCTGTCTTTTTCTTCTATATATATTATATCTTCTGTCCCCCTGACGGAGCAACCGGTTTTTCGCCCTTCCCCGAAAAAAACAGGGATGAATTCATTGCCCCCTGCCCGCCTTTCGTGTATAATGTTAGAATGAGTAAAATTTATGTTTCCTGCCGGGCGCACCCGGCTGTAACAGACTGGCTCCGGGCGGAAGGCCATCAGGTGGAGGTCTTCGGAGCCGAAACGCTGCTTCCGGTGGATCCGGCCATCTGCGATCATCCCGACCTGCTCCACTGCAGTCTGGGGCCGGACCGGCCTGTGTTCCACGGTAGCGCCTCCCGTCTGGGCAGGCGCTACCCGGCCGATTCTATCTACAATGCCTGTTGTACCGGCAGATATTTCATACACAAACTAAGCTGCACCGATCCGCAGCTTCTCGACTTTGCAAAATCCGCAGGTCTGACTCTGATTGACGTTCCCCAGGGTTACACCCGCTGCAGCTGCCTGCCGGTGGATGAAAACTCCATCATCACGGCAGATCAGGGGATTCTGCGTGCCTGCCGCCGCGCCGGCCTCCAGTGCCTGGAGGCCGGGCCGGGCTTCGTCCGGCTCCCAGGATACCCGTACGGTTTCCTGGGCGGCGCGGCAGGACGGGTGGGTGATTCGATTTTGTTCCACGGAAACCTTTCCGCCCATCCGGACGGAGTCCGCATCCGGAAATTCATCGAGGCTCGGGGGCTGCAGTGCGTAGATTTTGAAGATTTTCCACTGACCGACATCGGATCCGTCATCGAAGAACAGGAGGGCTTATGAAGAAACACGCCATCATCCCCATCTTCATACCCCATCGAGGCTGTCCCAACGACTGCGTATTCTGCAATCAGCGAAAGATCACAGCCCATCAGACGCCCGTGCTGCCGGAGGACATCCATACGACAGTGGAAACCTGGCTTTCCACTCTGGAACCGCGTCATATGGAAACCATCGAACTGGCCTTTTTCGGCGGTTCCTTTACGGGCATCCCCATGGAAGAGCAGACCGCCTTCCTGCAGGTGGCCAAATCCTATAAGGATACGGGCAGGATCCACCAGATCCACCTGTCCACCCGACCGGACTACATCAGCCGGGAGATTCTGGATAACCTGAAGCGCTGGGGCGTGGATGTCATCGAGCTGGGGGTGCAGTCCTTCGATGAAGATGTTTTAAGGGCTTCCGGCCGGGGCCATGACGCCGCCTGCGTCTATGAAAGCAGCCGCCTGATTCAGGAATACGGCTTCACTCTGGGCATCCAGCTGATGATCGGCCTGCCCGGCGACACCATGGAGAAGGACGGGCCATCCATCGCCCGGCTCTATCCCACGGTGGTGATCCGGGATACCGCTCTGTACGACATGTACCTGTCCGGTGCATACACGCCCATGGCAGAAGAAGATGCCGTGGAGCGGACCAAGGCAATGTATCAGATTCTGGATGATGCCGGCATCAACATCATCCGGGTGGGCCTGAAGTCCAGCGACATCATTATCGATGCTCCGTCTGGTGCTTTCCCTGCCTCGTCCGGTATCGCACCCGGCACCTTTCACCCGGCCTTCCGCCAGCTGGTGGAGGGAGCCATTGCCCGGGAAGTCCTGGAAGCACAGCTCCTGACCCTGTATCCGGATTTGTGCAGTAAACCGAAAGCGGATTCTGCACTGCAGTCTCCGCCATCGGACACAGCGCCGGGTTCGGCGGTGTATCCCGCCGTTTACTTCGTAAGCAATGCAAAGAGCCGCAGCAACCTGTTCGGTCACAAAAGCGCCAATCGGATCTATTTTGCGAAGAACTATCCGTGGCTCAATATCCAATACATTACCGACACGCAGCTGGGTCTGCAGCTCCCCGACAACCGGTATCTGGTCGTGGGCGCAGGGCGGACAGGCAGCATTGAATCTGTAAAAAAAATAACGATAAAGGAGAACATTTATGAAAGCAGTAGTTTCTGTAGTAGGTAAAGACATGGTCGGCATCCTGGCCCGTGTATCCAGCGCCTGTGCCGAAAAAAACGCCAATGTGGCAGATGTGACCCAGTCCGTTATGGATGGCTATTTCTGCATGGTCATGATCATCGAGATCGATCAGCTGTCCTGTCAGATAGACGAACTGCAGGCTCACATTAAATCCGCTGTTCCTGAAATGGTGGTTCACGTAATGCATGAAGATATTTTCAATTCCATGCATAGAATTTAATCACGGGAGGTTGAACGGATGCTGAATTTTAATGACATCATGGAGACCATCACCATGATCCAGGAGGAGAATCTGGATATCCGGACCATTACCATGGGCATCTCCCTTCTGGACTGCTGTGACAGCGACATCGACCGGTCCTGTGAAAAAGTTTACAACAAAATTTACTCTCACGCCAAAGATCTGGTAAAGACCGGTGAGTTCATCGAAAAGAAATACGGAATTCCCATCGTCAATAAGCGGATCAGCGTGACGCCGATTGCCATGCTGGTGGCTGCCAGCGGCGGAGATCCGGTGAAATATGCCAAAACCCTGGACCGGGTGGCCAAAGACGTGGGCGTCAACTTCATCGGCGGCTTTTCCGCACTGGTTCACAAGGGTTTCAGCGCGGGTGACAAAGAGCTGATTGAAGCAATTCCAAGGGCTCTGGCGGAAACGGATTTTGTCTGCTCCTCCGTCAATATCGGTTCCACCAAGGCCGGCATCAACATGGACGCAGTGAAAATGATGGGGCAGGTGGTCCGTCAGGCATCTGAACTGACGTCCGATCAGCAATGCGTCGGCGCTGCCAAGCTGGTGGTCTTCTGTAATGCGCCGGAAGACAATCCGTTTATGGCCGGTGCCTTCCACGGCGTAGGCGAGCCGGACGTGGTTCTCAACGTGGGTGTTTCCGGTCCCGGCGTGGTGCGCGCTGCCCTGGCCAAGCTGCCGGATGACGCACCGCTGCACGAAGTTGCGGAACTGATCAAGAAGACGGCCTTCAAGATTACCCGTATGGGCCAGCTGGTAGGCACAGAGGCATCCCGTATGCTGGGGGTGCCGTTCGGCATCATCGACCTGTCACTGGCACCGACCCCTGCCGTGGGCGACTCTGTAGCCCACATTCTGGAGGAGATCGGTCTGGAACAGTGCGGTACCCACGGTACCACCGCAGCTCTGGCCATGCTCAATGACGCAGTGAAGAAAGGAGGCGTCATGGCATCTTCCAGCGTAGGCGGCCTGTCCGGTGCCTTTATTCCGGTGACAGAAGACGCAGGCATGATTGACGCAGCCCGTGCCGGCACCCTGAGTATTGAAAAGCTGGAGGCCATGACGGCAGTCTGCTCTGTAGGTCTGGATATGATCGTCATCCCGGGAGATACACCGGCTGAAACTATTTCTGCCATCATTGCGGACGAAGCGGCTATCGGCATGGTCAACTCCAAAACCACCGCGGTCCGTGTGATCCCTGCCATCGGTGTTGCCGAAGGCGAGGAACTGGATTTCGGCGGGCTTCTGGGCAACGGTCCTGTCATGAAGCTTCGCCCGCAGTCTGCTTCCAAAATGATCAACCGCGGCGGCAGGATCCCTGCTCCGATGCAGAGTCTGAAGAACTGACCTTGTTCATGCCTGGAATTCTGCCAAGTTTGAAGAATTAGCGAAGATTTAGTGGATTGTTCTGGATTCCGTTGACTTTCGGTCCCCTGCTGACTAAAATAGATGGTAAGCGAAAAAACGAAGGAGTGACTGGAAGGGTATGAACAAATTTCAGTACAAGATGGCGCAATTTATGATGGGAAGACGCGGGTTTGACCAGTTCAGCCGGGATCTGATGGTTCTGGCCATGATTCTGGTGCTACTGGATCTCTTCGTCCCGAAAAATATTCTTACCACACTGGGATTTCTCATCATCCTCTACGCCTACTACCGTGCTTTCTCAAAAAATCTGGTGAAACGGCAGGAGGAAAATAACTGGTATGTGACATTCATGGGAAGCAAGATCCAGGCATGGCGTCAGCGGGATTACAAGCATTACCGCTATTTCAAGTGCCCGAACTGCAAGCAGACCCTCCGCGCGCCGAAAGGACGCGGAAAGATCCGTGTGACATGCAGCCGGTGCCACAGCGTCTTTGAAAAGAAAGTTTGACTGATTCTATGAATGAATACAGGCCGCGATCCGTTCCTCCCTCACAGCAGGGAATGCGGATGCAGCCTGTTTTTTATTTCACTTCCTGATTTCCTGCGGAAGCCTGCCCCATGAGCAGTCGGCTTTATGCCTGCAGAACCATGCACAGCAGAATCGGCAGAAAAATCGCCGGCAGGAAGTTCATGATTTTCAGATTCGTTACGCCGAGTATATTCAGCGCCAGTCCGACGATGAGAATTGATCCGACGCAGGTCATCTCAGCCACCACATAATCTGTCAGGAGCGGCGCCGCTGCCTGCGCTGCCAGTACGATTGCTCCCTGAAACACCAGCACGAAAGCCGCCGCAAGCAGGACACCGATTCCCAGAGACGCCGCGAAAATCAGTGAAGAGATAAAATCCAGCGTCGCCTTGGTATACAGCATGGTATTATCCCCGGTGAGCCCCGCCTGCAGAGATCCCACGATGGTCATGGCCCCCACACAGAACAGCAGGCTGGCGGTCACAAATCCCTCTGCGATGGTCGGTCCGCCGCATCCCTCTTTTTTAAACCGGTTTTCAAGCCCCGATGCAAAGCGGTTCAGCTTTCCGTCCAGATCCAGCACTGCGCCGATCAGTGCGCCTGCTGCGATGGAAATGATGGTCACCAGCGTGTTAGTTCCCTCCAGTGCACCGTCGATGCCGATGTAGATCGTGCACAGACCAAGGCCCTTCATAATAAAGTCGGTCCACTGTTCCGGGATCAGCTTCCGGAACAGCAGGCCGATTGTACTACCCACAATCACAGTAAGAGTGTTTACCACCACTCCAATCATTCTTTGTCTCCTCCGTCAAAGGCATCAGATATGTCCTGGCCGCTCTGCTTTGCATCCGCCTGCAGCTTCTCAATCTCCGCCAGGTGTGCGTCGATTTCCGCACAGAACGCCATGATTCTGTCGTTTTCCGGATGACCGCCTTCTTTCACCGCTTTATATACATAATTTCCCAGTGCTTCTTTTGCGTCTTTGATCTTTCCTTTTTCCAGAACGATTTTCCCCTTGGCCTTGCCATAGTCCAGCGTATCCCCTGCTACATCGCCTACTTTATTGGCAATCTGTCCTAATTTGTCCATAAAAGCCATAATCGTAATCTCCTTTCAGAATTCATTAAAACTTTTGTTTCTATTTTACCATTAATATGATAAAATGGAAACAGAAATTTTATATGCCGGTTTTTTCTTTTCTTCTGTTTTTCTGTATTTCTGCGCAAAATCTGTCCGCGCGGCGAGATTTCGGAGAAAGAAGACTCCGGCTGACTGGGAGGTTCAAAAAAAAATGTTACTGGGACATGAAAAAGTCAACATGCTCCATCTGCCGACTCCGCTGGAGTATCTGCCGAATATTTCGAAGGATCTTGGCATTGAGCTGTATATCAAGCGGGATGATCTGACACCCCTTGCCATGGGCGGAAATAAGTTGCGGAAGCTGGAGTATCTTCTGAAGGATGCACAGGATCAGGGCGCCACCTTCCTGCTGACAGTAGGAGGCGCGCAGACCAATCATGGCCGTCTGACCATGGCAGTTGCAAGAAAATACGGTATGCGCGGCGCAATTGTCGCAGTCGATCCGTATCCGGGAGAGCTTTCCGCCAACCTGCTGCTGGACGGCATGATGGGCTGCGATGTCTATCTGAAGAAACCGGACAATGTACATACGGAAGCTGAACTGTTCGATATGACCGTCGCCGAAGTAAAAGCGGCCGAGGAAGCCAAAGGAGAAAAAGTATACTACATTCCGGTCGGCGGTTCCAATGAACTGGGAATCCTGGGATATTACGAGTGTGCTTTAGAACTGGCAGAACAGGTGAAAGACACATCCCTGGAGGGATGCCGTGTGATCTGCCCGGTCGGCAGCATGGGCACCTACATGGGTCTGCAGGTCGGCATTCATAACGAAGCGCTGCCGATGCACCTGACCGGAATCGGCATTTCTCCGAAGCCGCACGGTCTGGTCGCCTACGCAATGGATTACTATGACCGGATCAAAGACTACTACGGGAAAGCGCTTCCGCTGGAACTTTGCGCTGACGATTACGATCTCATCAGCGATTACGATCGCGGCGCCTATAACAACCCGGTAAAGGAAGTGCGGGAGGCCATGTACTATATGGCAGAAAAAGAGGCTCTGATCCTGGATCCGTGCTACACCGGAAAAGCTTTTGCGGGGCTCCTGGAAATGGTCAGATCCGGCCGCATCGCGCAGGGTGAGAAAGTGGTCTTTGTCCATACCGGCGGCAGCCCCGGCATCGCTACCCCGTTCCACCGCGTGGAGATTGAAAAGGAGCGGGACTGCTACATGCATGTCATCGAATAAATGTTTCATACGGAAAAAGGTCCGAAGCACTGCGGAGTGCCGGACCTTTTTTTCTGTTCTGGTTTTCTGTTCTGAGATTCTTATTTCGGCGTTGTGACCCGGATCTTCACGAAATTCGTGTAAACCAGCTTCCCCTCCAGGCTGCGGACGCCGCGGACCTTATACCAGTAGGTCTGCCCCGGTTTCACATTCTTCGTATTGGTATAATACTTGCTGCTGCCGTCCACGGTTGTGTAGATTTTCGAATAGCCGCTGGACTGCTTCACCGAGCGCCAGATCTGGAACGCATCCACCGAATATCCCGAATTGGATTTCTTCCAGGTCAACTTCACTTTATTCTTTTCCAGGTATGCTTTCAGCTGGACAATCCGGGTATTTTCAATGCCCGTTTTCAGTGTTTCAAACCGCTCCGCATACGCTGCTTCATCCATTTCTTTCACGGTGACCGGGACACGTTTTTCTGCCGGGCTGTAAACGCCGACGGCAGGTGCCGTAATGATAATTTCCGCTTTTCCCGGCCCCATCAGCGTGACTCTTCCGTCATTGCGGACTGTCGCCACTTTCGGATTGGTGGACTGGTACGTGACCGGTGCCCCGGTATCCGTCTGCGCACCGAGGAAAAACGGGCTGCTCATCCGCGCCAGGGTATAGGAGTCCTGCACCGTGTAAATCGTCTGTGCCGGCTGGGACACCTGCACCGGAATCTCCAGCGAGGCGGCCTTATACTCTGTCGTCTCCGCCGCTTTTACCGTAATCACTGCGCTTCCGGCACCTACAACCGTCACCTTTCCGCTGCTGGAAACCGTCACCACATTTTTATCGCTGGAACTGAAAGACAGTTTCCCGTTTCCCGTACAGGAAATGCCGCTGAGCAGAAACGGGCTGTCTCCCAGTGAAACCGCGTAGGAAGCCTGATCTGCCTGAATCTTCTGCGTTGTCTGAAGAATCTTATAGGTTGTCGTCATCGTTCCGGAATGGTTTCCCATAAACTGGATCGTCACAGTCGCAGTACCCACTTCCGTCGCATTTTTCACCGTAAAGGTGTAATCGACGCCTTCCACCAGCACATTTCCTTCTGCATCCCGCACCGTAATGGATGCCGGGATTCGCGGCGAACCGGTATAATATTTATTCAGGATCCGGTCCACGGTAATGCCGGAAAGACTGGATGACGGACGGATTGTAAACGGTACCAGCTGATAATCTGTATAGCTTCCGATCCCCTTCACCAGGACATAGCCTGTGCCTGCTTCTGCATTTTTCAGGTAATTCAGCCGGTAGTCCACCCCTTCTGTCAGAGGCAGTCCGTATTTCGTCACGCGCACCTGCGGCTTATGAACGGTACCTTCATTGTATGTAAAGGTGGATCCCCCTGTCAGCGTCACAGTGCTCTCTGCGACGGACATCGCACTGGATGACGCCGGACGCAGCTGCAGATACAGGAAGTTGGTATCAACGCGTCCGCTGTAGCCGGCAATCGTTCCGCCGGAAGTATACTGCCACATGTGATAGGCACTGGCATAGTCTGTGCTTGTGTTGTACTGTGCCACCCACACCGGCCAGCGGCTGCTGATCAGCGCGCCGTCCACCGTATTATTCAGAAAGTTCCGGTTCGCATAAAATCCGGCTTCATAGAGTCCCGATTCTTCGATCGTCTCGCAGAATTTCACTGCATTTGCCGTCATCTGCGATTTCGGAAGCTTCGCCTTGGTCAGCCGTCCCGCGCTGCCGCCGGCAAATTCGTAATCCATATAGACCGGAAGGTCTAGCTGAATTCCGTCCAGAAGCTTCAGCGTATAGCTGGCTTCCGCATAGGCCTCCAGCTCATCCAGCGCCTGGGAGAAGAAATACACGCCTACCATGAGACCCGCATCCTTTGCCCTCTGGATGTTTTCTTTATAGTAATCATCTTCGATCAGCCTGCCTGCATCGGCATATCCCCTGGCACCCACACGGATAATCGCAAAATCAATGCCGTCTGCCTTGGCCTGCTGCCAGTCCACATTGTTCTTCTGGATGTAGGAGACGTCCACCCCATCCACAATCAGCACATCACCCAGTGCGCTGCTGTGGGTATAGGTATTCCCCGTATACCGGGAAACTGTAGTGCTCCCGTAAGCCTCCGCACCTGCCGACGCCGACAGCATCAGAAAAGCTGCCAGCACAAGCACCAGCGCAATCATGCCTGTGATCAGCGACCGCCTCGCAAACCCTGTTTTGATCATTCTTTTTCCCCCTCTGTTTTCTAAATCTTCTGTATCTATAACGATCGGGAATCGAAAAACGTCACATTCTGTCACTTTTTCTTTCCGCAATCCTTTCTAGTATACCACAAAACGGTTATTCCCGCCACAATGCGGCAGGAATAACCGTTTTTTTCCTTCGGGCACGTTACTGCGCTGTTCCCTGTGTATCATCCTGCGGGATCCAGATCCCGTTTTCATCCCATGGCCGTACCATCTTCACCTGCCGCACCGCGCCGTCCTGCGGAAACGTGATCTGCACAGAAACCGCATTGTCTTCTCCGTTTTCTGTGTCTGTTCCGTCCTTTACCGCAAGCTGCACCTCACTGTCATCCTCTGAAAGATTCAGCAGCTGCCGTGCAGCCTGAAGAGGGTCCTGGAGCGGATCCTTTCCGCTTCCCCCTGCCACATGTCCGCTCAGTGTCTCCATCATATCCTTCATATTATTCGTCAGGTAATCCATCGCAGTCCCGCTGATCCCTTCCGGATATGCATCATCAAACTCCTGCCCGGAAGCGATGGCATCATAGACCTTCAGTCTTTCTCCAGTTACCTGAAAAAGATCATTTTCGTTCGCATAATGGATCGTTTCCTTCCAGACGGTCACATGCGGGTCCGATACCTTTGCATAATACAGGATCTCTGCCGTCTTCGCCCAGGTGTCCACAGAACGGATCTGGAAGCAAGATGCTTCGGGATCCTCTTCCCACGGCCACGGGCTGGACCATCCGAAATTCTTCCCATACAGGAGTTCCTGATTCTCCAGATCCTTCTGCGCATCCTCGGAAGTCATCTTCAGAATGACATCGGTATCTCTCTCGCAGAACGCCTGCGCCCACTGTGCAATATTCTCCTCTGTTTTCTGATCTGCTGCCGACTCCTGATTGGTCAGACATCCTGTCGCCACCACGATTACAAGAACCGTCAGAGCTGCAGCTGCCCACATCCGGGGCTTTTTAAAATCCAGCACGTTTCTGATTCTCCTTTCTGCATCCCCCTCACCAAAAGCAACCGGCGCAAACGAACAGGGATGCCGTTTCACTGCAAACGCCAGAAGCGATGCGCTGTAACCTTTTTTGGCTCCATAGCCCAGGGATGCAATCACCGCTTCATCACAGCTCATCTCCATATCCCGCACCATACACAGAAATGCTGCCCAGACGAGCGGGTTCCACCAGTACACTGCCAGCAGCAGGAAGGCAATCAGCTTCCAGAGCGGGTCATGCCGCCGGATATGGCAGTATTCATGCGCCAGAATGTACTGCAGAGTATCTTCTTCCATCCCGAAGGGAATATAGATAACCGGCCGGATCAGACCCAGCACAAAGGGAGACGGAATCCGGTCACATTCCCGGACTCTCCCCCGCTGCAGACCCGTCTGTCTGTTCAGGATCACCGCAGTGCGCACCGTTTTCCTGCATTTTATGCAGGAATATGCGCCGTAAGACAGAACCACGGCAATCCCTGCAATCCACAGGAAAAAAAGCACTGTCAGAACCGGTTGCCCATGACCTGCCAGATCGGATCCTGTCTGCAAAGCAGCAATCTTTCCGGCAGGATCCATGAGGTTCTGTCCCGGCATGGCGGCCGGAGTCTGCACTCCCGCCGGCGTCACTTTCTGTGCGGCTGCAGCGGCGCTGCCGGCACGCTCTTCAAAAATCCCCAGCAGATGAAACAGGCTGAAAGGCGAGGAAAGCGGCAGATCAAACATCATGCGCACTCCGACGATTCCCCACAGCCAGTAGGAATACTTCTTCGGGCAGTTTCGAAGCAGAAAGCGGACAGCCAGTACCGCCAGGATCACAATCGCAACCACCTGGTTTCGCTGCAGAAAATTAAGAAAAAACTCTTCGATATCTCCCATTTACTGCTCCTCTCTGTGCGCATCAATCATCTTCTTTAATTCCGCGGCCTGTTCATCGGAAATCTTTCTGCCGCCCAGAAAAGCTGCAACGAATCCCGGCAGTGACCCGTCAAATGTACGTTCAATGAAATAGGCAGACTCCGCCGCCTGCACCTCTTCTTTCGAAATCAGCACAGTAATCACCGCATTTTCACTGGCGATATATCCTTTCTCGCACAGTTTGCGGATCACGGTGTATGTCGTGGACTTTTTCCATCCCAACTGTGTCTGGCACAATTTCACCAGTTCACCGGAGTTCACCGGCGCATGATCCCACACCACACACAGGAAACGGTAATCACTGTCGCAAAGTTTTCCACGCTCCATTCTATCTTCATCCCCTTTTCTCTTTTTGGGTTTATGATCATCAACCCAGTATTAGTCTACATCAATCGACCTTATTCGTCAAGGTCTATTTTTATAAACCTAAGAATCTTTTACTGTAAAACAAAAAGGACGGCTATCGCGCCGTCCTCCATGCACTTTTCAGCTGCTTCTAAAAGATATTTCGGTTAATTATTACTAAAATATCTTTTAGCTACTAAAATTCTAATGAATCTTGTTTCAATAAAAAGTCATATACATTCATCATCAGTATGCCTTCCTCCGTATAAAATGGTTTCGGAGTATTGGATGTGATCACAATCTTTTTGAATGAATCATTTATTCTCAGGAAAGGTCGGATCTCCTGTGCCATTTTTTCTTCCGTACCAAGCATATATGCCGATTGAATATAATATTTTTTTGATCCCTTATTACATATGAAATCCACTTCTAACTGTTTTTTTACCGGTTTACCATCTTTGCCCGATTCCACAATACTAAGATTTCCAACATCCACACTGTATCCACGCATTCTGAGCTCATTGTAGATCACATTTTCCATCGAATGGGTTACTTCCGTCTGGCGGAAGTTTATTCTTGCATTTCGAAGCCCCAGATCCATAAAGTAATATTTCATAGGTGTACCAATGTAAGATTTCCCTTTTATATCATATCGCCTGGCTTCTTCAATCAGGAATGCAT
>JAEDMR010000105.1 GCA_016302925.1 Bacillota bacterium | reverse complement strand
ACTTTGGACAGAAACCGGATTTACGGCATCCAGGAAAGTCTTCTGGAGAGTCTGGAAAAGAATTAACGTTTTGTTGTTTGACAAAAGAACGAAAATTTCATATCATCCTCTCAAGCATACGGGCAGCGCTTCGGACTTCATGCCGGGAGGGGGATTCCTGGTTCGGGACGATGCCCGCTGAATTGGGAGGTTACATATTAAAATGAATAGAGAAAAAAGCGGAGCAGAGAAATATCCTGCTTTGTTCAGCGAAATTACCATTAAAGGAAAAACGCTGAAAAACAGGATCGTTGCAGCTCCAAACAGCGGCGGACCGAACCTGTTTCGGGCCGGGGACAACGGGTTTTCTGTTTTCACAGAAACCGCAGCACAGTATTATGCAAAAGAAGCCCGCGGTGGTGCAGCAATTGTAAATACAGGCCACCTGGGCGTCGATCCGAGATACTATTTAGGCTCCAACATGGAGAGATTCGATTTCTTCCAGAAGGAGATGATTAACAACCACCAGCTGCCGGTAATGCATATGATGACAGACATGATCCATGCATACGGCGCGCTGGCCGCCATTGAGCTGAACCACGGCGGCCAGTTCTGCACCCCGGTTGATCCTGCGGACAAACTGCTGGGGCCAAGTCCGAAAAAACTGGAGAACGGACTGGAAGTTGCGGAAATGTCCGAAGAAGAGATGAACCGCGTGGCAGATTACTTCGCTTCGGCTGCTTTGATCGGCAAACGGGGCGGATTCGATATCGTGAACATACATGCAGGTCACAACTGGCTGCTGGGCGCATTCTTCTCTCCAATCGAAAATCAGCGAACTGACAAATACGGCGGAAATGCGGCCAACCGTGCCAGATTCCCGAAAATGGTCATCGACCGAATCCGGGAAGCGGTGGGAGACGACATGATCATCGCCGATCGCTTCAGTGGCTGCGAAACCATCGAAGGCGGCATTACCTTAGAGGAAACGGCGGAAATCTTTCAGATTCTGGAAGAAACGGCAGACATCCTCCAGTGCTCCGCCGGCATGATTCACGATGAGCTGACCGAAGGGTTCACCTTCCCGCTGCAGTACATGCAGCATGGATGCAACACCTACATCGCAAAAGAAATGAAGAAACACTGCAAGAAAGCAGTCATCGAAACCATCGGCGGCATCAATGAACCCCAGATGGCAGACCTGCTTATCGCAGAAGGCGGCACCGATCTGGTGGGAATGTCACGTTCCTTTATCGCCGATCCCGACTGGGCTGAAAAAGTACGCTGCGGCAGAGAAGATGAAATCAGGCCATGTATCCGCTGCCTGCGGTGCCTGAACTATTCCACCATACCAGGCTCGGGAACCGGCACAAGCATGTGTACCGTCAATCCACGCAGAGTATTCCCGCATCCGCTTCCACCGTCCTACCTGCTTCAGCCGAATAAAAAAGTGGTCGTCATCGGCGGCGGTCCTGCCGGCATGAAAGCGGCGGTAGAGCTTTCCAGAAAAGGCCACAGGGTATCCATCTTCGAAAAGGCCGGAACCCTGGGCGGCAGACTGTACTTCTCCGATTACATGGAATTCAAGGAAGACATTCGCCGGTACCGTGACTACCTGATCCGTCTGGTAGAAAAGGACGAAAAGATCACCGTCTACCTGAATACGGAAGCCACCAGAGAGCGGATCGAACAGGAAGCACCGGACGCTGTCATTGTTGCAATCGGTGCAGAACCGTTCGTCCCGCCGATTGAGGGCAGAGAAAAGGCCAACGTCATCCACTCCGCCGAAGTTTTTGGAATGGAATCCCAGCTGGGCGAAACGGTGGCGATTGTCGGCGGCGGCCAGGTAGGCTGTGAACTGGCCGTTCACCTGAAACAGTTCTGCAAGAAAATCGAACTGATCGAAGCCGGAGAAGAACTGATGCCGGACGGCTATGATACGCCGGAAGAACGCTACTGGACCATATTCTGCATGGAACACGATTTCGAAAGAAGCGGAAGAGAGTCTGCTTCTGCACCGCTTTCTGACAAGGTCACCATCCGCTTAAACAGCAAGTGCGTGTCTATCGATGATCAGGGTCTTTCCATCGTCGATGCCGCAGGGGAAAGACAGCATATCAAAGCCGATAAAGTCATCATGGCAACCGGGCTGAAACCGGATGCAGAAAAGAAACAGATCTTTAAAAACACAGCATACGATGTGATCTATATCGGTGATTGCGAAAAGGTAGGAAATATTCTGGGAACGTCCAGTTCTGCCTACAGAGCTTCCTTCCGCATATAGTCACCTGTTATATTTCGGTACAACCACGGGGCTGTTGCACAGTTGACCAGTCAGGTCAGCCGGAGCAACGGCCCCTTTTTCCCTGTGCAACCGAAAATCAACCTCATGATGTGGTTCTATTTTTTTGGTTGATACATTTTTTACCATCCTCCTTCATTTTACATGAAAAATCAACCTGTTTTTCGCAAAATCCATCTGGTGGTTGCTTTTTTCGCGCATTCAACGTTTTTTGCATATGTTTTCTCATTTCTTCGTCAACCAGATTTCGATTTGAACCCTTCTCAGGTTGACCCAATATTTAACATTCTCAACAGCTCGCTAAAACAAGATTCGGAAAAGTATCTGCAAGGAACCCATCAGTCATCACCATTCCAACAAAGGAAAAGGCAGCCGCGTAACGGATATTTTCCGTGAATGCGACAGCCGCGTTTTCCTTCGGCGAGGGTTTTCTTTGAAACCATTCATCCGAAAACCGCGAAAGGAAAATTGTTCCGGGAAAAGCCCCCACAGTGCAAACTGACGTTGTATGGAATCCTGAAATTCCCGGATTCATGCAACATCATCTCGTCCGGAACCTCCCGGAGAAGCACGCAGTACAGGCGTGCCGGACAGGGACAGCTGTCCAGCTTATGGTACACCCTCCTGTGCTATACTGTAATCACAAAAGGGATTACAGGACATCACCCGAAGACACAAGGAGGTACGGACATGAAGACCATCGGATTCGATATGGCGGCAGAAAAGAACGCGGCAGACCTGCAGCAGGAAACAGCAGAAAAGGCAGAAGGGAAGGAGACGGACGGAAAGGGAACGGAGAAAAAGAATCCGACACCCGTCCGGTCCCTGGTACAGGTGGCCTTCGACAGCGGGCAGAGCCCCCTCGCCTACTATAACGACCGGTTCGACCTGAACGCAGGCGATGTGGTCTACGTCGAAGGCAAGATGGAAGGCCAGCGCGGGCATGTTATTTCTCTGACCAAAACATTCAAGATCCGGCTCTCCGACTATAAGCGGGTGATCGGTGTGGCGGACCGGAGTGTGAAGGGCAGGCTGTACTTCGGGGGATCCCATCTGATCAGCTTCGACAGAAATGCTTTGCCGTATGAAAAAGTGCTAACCTGGATGAAGGCACCGGATCCGGAGGGCACCGAATACGTCAGCGGCAGTGACGGAGAAACCTTCCCGCTGAACGATCTGGGCCAGATGAACGTGAGCGATGCGGTGGGAGAACGGGGTGTGGAATACTACCGGCAAAACCGGGTCTGTTTCCTGGAGCTGGACGGCTGTCGCGGTCGGGCGCTGGTAGAAGGCACGAAAACCTACGAAGTGGAATTCACCTGTGAAGACGGACAGATTTGCGGCCTGGTCTGCGACTGCCCATGCGCATATCACTGCAAACACGAAGTCGCCGTCATGCTGCAGCTTTCAGAAACCCTGAAATGTATTGAAGAAAAATACGACGCTGAATATGCAGAAAGCGGTTATTTCTCCGCCGTCAGCCGGGAACTTTTCTTCGACGTTGCTGCCACCGGGAAAGAGAAAGGAAGCATGGAAGTGGAAATCTGACCGAAAAGTGGTATACATTTTTCGTGAAAAAGGATATAATAGAAAAAAGTGCGTATTCAGGAAGGAAGAAAGGAGGCAGAACGCATGTGCTCGCAAAATGAACTGAATGTTTTGCTGAAGGAAATCGCTGCAATCTATCGTAAAGTATTTGGCGATGACATTGTAAAAATCGTGCTGTATGGCTCTTACGCACGTGGAACTTTTGATGCAGAGTCTGACATTGATATTGTGGCAATTGTGAAAGGCGAGCGTGAAGAATTGCAGAGAAAGCTGCGTGAAGTATGGGTCCTGTCCTCTGATTTGGAACTGGAATACGAAACGATTTTGTCTCCGACCGTAATCCCTTATGAGGAATTTGAGAAGTATCGGAATGATATCCCTTATTACCGGAACATTGAAAAGGAGGGGATAAGGATTGTTGCATAATAAAGAGGAACTTGCTTTATATCGTCTGAACATGGCGAAAGAACGACTGGAGTCATCCAAACTTCTTCTGGATAACCATTGCTATAAAGATTCTATCGGCAGATCGTATTATGCAATCTTTACCGCTGCAAGAGCATTGCTCGCATTAGATGGTGAAGATTTCGCCAGACATGCAGGCGTGATATCTTACTTCCAGAGAACATACATTAAGTCTGGTATTTTTGATGTAAAGTATTCAAGATATATCAGTGAAACCTTTCAGATTAGAAATAATACGGATTATGCAGATTTCTATATTGTCTCGCGTGAAGACGCAGAAGAACAATACCTGAGAGCCGAAGACTTTTATAAGGCTGTTTGCATATATTTGAAGCAAAGAATTGAAAAAGAAAACCCTTAACCGCTCTGCCCTGCACCGCACCATCCTGTGCAGCCCGCAGGGCGGTTTTTGTTTTCGGGTGTATTGCTTATGGGATCCCCCACAGCGCAAACTGACGTTGCATGGAATCCTGAAATTCCCGGATTCATACAACATCACCACCGAAAAATGAAAAAATCAGAGCTAAATGTTGTATGAATCATTGATTTCAAGCAAATCATACAACGTAATTTCAAAAATCTTCACATTCCGTTGTATGAATCACGCAGAATTGCGAAATCATACAACATCGACCCTTGTTTTTTCTCTATTTTCAGACCGAAAAAAGCGGATGTTGTAATTTCTCTCCGAAAAATCGAACTCATACAACATCATCTTGCCCGAAAGCTCCCAGACCGCCTTCCGGACCGAGACGCCTGTCCTTCTTATCGGACACCCACCTGTGTTATACTCTAATCACAAAAGGGATCATCCGGAGACGCTGCGAACCTAAGGAGGCGCGAACATGAACACCACAACCCCAACCCCGACCAAAACAGACAAAAAATTCCTGGCACTGTTCATCCTGGTACCGGTGCTCATCATCGGATTCATCGCAGTCTACACGATGAACTTCCTCAAGGAAGAGCAGGAATTCCAGAGAATCAAAGCCGAAGCAGCCACCATCTGCGAAAACGCAGGCATTACCGATGTAATCGCCCACGTAGAAGGCCCGGAAAAAGGCTACGGATACAAAACGTATACGCTGACCGTAACCTATAAAGGAACAGAAAAAATCGGATCCGGGAAACTGAGAAATATCCTGGAAGCCTTGAATCAAATCGATATCACACTGAAGGACAGCATTATGACCAGCAGATTTCGAATGGACGGCGAACACTACTGGATCAGCGCCTATGACGGAACCATCTATCGAGGAATCACGCCGATTTCCACCCCGGCAGGTACCCAAAGCACCTACATCAGCGGCAACCCTTACGAAGGAATGTCCGAAGACTCCATCAACTACACCGACCTGGGACCGGCAGACGACGTGGAAAAATGCAAGGACTTTAGCGCTTTAAGAGAAGAACGGCGAACCAAAACATACCGCTGGTACAACGCCAACGGCCGAACCAAAGCCATTGCCACCGTCTCCTATAAGAACGGGGAGGGCTATGTTTCCAGCTTTTCGCTTCTCGAATACGATGCCGAGGCAGTGAAGGAAGCCTGCGAAAAGCTCAAAGAAGAAAAGAAATCCACCGGATCCGACCCGTACCACGCCGGTGACTACAGCGATCCGGAAGACTTTTACGAAGACTATTACGACGATTTCTACGATTACGAAGACGCAGAAGACTACTACTACGACCACTCCTGACCGGCAGGCAGAACAACAGCCCGCCCACAGGATGAAATGTCGAAAAAAGTCAAACAGCACGCACACAGAAAGGAGAAAGAACTATCATGTTTCCTATTTTCGTTACAATTATGTTAATCGGTATGATCTGGAGCGGCTTCGGCTACAGCGGCGGCGCGCTGCTGTTTGCCATTATGCTGGTCATCGGCGGCTGGGCAGTGCTGATTTTCTGGGCAGGCGGCAAGAGTCCAGACGCAGACCCCAAGCAGACCCAACCATCCCCTAACTCCGCAAAATCCGCACCCCCAGCTTCTTCTTCCCGTCCGGGGGCTTCTTCGAATCCGGCGTCTTCCGCAGGGGCAGGGGCCTCCGGCTATGCAGCCTCATCCGGCGCAGTCAGAACCGGCGCAAAAGCCTCATCCGGCGCAGACGATACGTGGGACAACAGCGACGAAGCAGGCGGCCTGCCGCGGGATATATCGCCATTCAGCGATATTGACGATCCGTATGACCGTATGGCGCTGGAAGACGAGATGTTCCTCGAAGACTTCGAAATACTGTCCGGCGGCAACCCGTACGACGGCGACAGCTTCGGCGGATTTGGAGATGGAGGATTCGGAGATGGTTTGGGAGATGGAGGTTGGTTCGGGGAAGATGACTGAGGAAAGGATGATTCAATTTGGAGCCGCTTTCAAAAAATGAAAAAAATACAACTTTTGAAAGCGGCATATTGCATAGGCGGTACGCTGCTGATTTCCATCCTGTGTGGAGCAGTCTTGTTAAAACTCAGGTGGCATTGTATAATGAAACTATCAGACCAAAAGATGCGACGCGAAATCTGCAAACACTCTTATAGAAAAAACAGGAGGTGTTC
>JAEDMR010000104.1 GCA_016302925.1 Bacillota bacterium | reverse complement strand
GCAGATATCTCCGGCCTCAACCTGCAGGCTCAGATTGTCAACCGCCCGCTTTCCACCTTTATAAGTTTTCGTTAAATTTCTGATTTCCAGCATGTTTCTTACCTCCTGTGGCCTGATTCTATACCTTCCACTTGGGGGAAAGTCAAGGCATTTTCAAAAAAATCCTGTCAAGACTGTGATAAGATATTCCGTTCCGTACAGGCGGCGCCAGTCGCGATACGCACAGGCAGCCATATTCCAGTGCCAGCTTCGGCAAAACAAGTTCTTCTTTCAGTCTGGCCAGCCCGTTTTGGAGGATTCGTTCTGTCTCATCACCGTTTCTTCCGCTGAAGATCCTGTAAAGAGTACGCAGATTTTCATCCGTCAGATGCAGACTCTCCGGATCACCATCGGTCAGCACCAGACCCAAGGCAGTCAGAAACACCGGTTCGAAAAGATTCATGGGAATCTCCCCATATCCCGGCGTCAGTGCGGTAAGCAGCCGGTCCACTCTGTCCGGATCAAAAGCACAGAGAAAAAGATTTTCCGCCTCTCCGCAGCTGAGATACTGCTCGATGAATTCGATGCCCTGCAGCTCCGGTCTGCCCGCACAGAGTGGATAGTCCGCCGTGATGTGAATATCGTGGGCTGCAAACGCCGGATCGTACAGCCGGAAAAAACCGTCAATGCCTGCCGTAAAAGTTTCCCGGAAGAATATGTTTTTCGAAGGGAACAGATTCTTCCCCATCCGCCGCTGCAGCAGGCGGGAAATAGCAATTTTGCGTTTTACTCTTTCCATCCCTTTCTCAAAACAGATTCGCACAGGCTCTGTCTTCAACGTTTCCAGTGCCCGGTCTGCGGAGGATTCTGCCTTCAGCTGCAATCCCATGACAAATAGAATCGACTCCAGGAAATCCTGTGCCTGCTCTATACGGACGGAGCTGCTTTCTCCATGATTCCATGCTTCTGTCCGCTCCGCTACCAGCTCCAGCAGCTGCCTTTTCATATCGCGGACCTCTTCTTCCGTCAGCAGCCCCTGCCTGCAGGCCTGCCTGATCAGGGACAGGGTATAGTCTCTCTGACTCAGCCGGGTCTCATCCAGGCGGCAGCTTGCTACGATGTCGTTCATGGCTTTCCTCCCTTATGAATCTGTTCTGAAAAAGCCGGCAGTTCCCGATCTGCAAGAAGTTCCAGTGAGCCGCCGCAGGTGCCGTTAAATGCCTGCCGCATGAATGCAATCAGATCCCCGTCACTTACCGCATCCCATGTTTCATTTTTAAAGGAATAAAACAGCTCCAGAAGTCCATGCAGCGTTTCCTCCCAGTTCTGCCTGTTTATATAGGGAGAATCGCAGAATGCCTCGGCCAGACGGCTGATTATGCCGCCCCCGAACTCGATCCGACCGGAAGACCGGAGATTTTCCTGTCTGCTGACAGCCAGTGCTTCTGCCTGTTTCGCTGTCAGCGTCAGTCCGTATTCTGCCGTTTTTTCATTGAGCATCAGAATCTCTCCCACCGCCTGCTGCAGTATCAGGACAGAATCGGTCACAAGAAGCAGGTCTGTCATGGTTTCACCTCCTGAATGGAACGGAGGATCTGCCGAAAGCCATATTCCAGGAATTGTTCTTCTGTCATGGTCAGGGATTCTGTCAGAAACGTTCCCTTCGTCTGTGTCAGGGCCAGTAGACCGCTGATGGAAGACCAGAGGATATATACCGAAGGTTCTTCCGTTACATCGCTGCGCACATCCCCCTTCTGCTTTCCTTCTTTCAGAAAGTCTTTCAGCATCCCGTTGATCTCACTGCCAAGCTGCAGAATCTGACGAAGAGCCGGCGTCATCTGTTCTGCGTTATTCGGCAATGCGGCTGTCTTTCCCTGCACCACCTGCCCTGCGGACTGGGGGCACTGATACTGATACCGCTGCATGGCCCGGCAGATTTCCAGGAATCTGTTTTCGAAGCTGCCATCCCGGTTCAAAACTGCCGTCAGATCTTCTTTCAGCCGGTGAAGTCCCCCTGCAACAATATGATGCAGGATATCCTCCTTACTCGTATAATAGGCATAAATTGTCCTGCGGCTGTACGCAGAAGCTTCAGAAATCTCCCCGATGGTGGTCTGTTCGAAGCCTTTCTCCGTAAACAGCTTCTCTGCCGCCGACAGAATCTGCTGCCGGTGCAGTGCCGCTACCGCTGCCTTTTTATTCTCTCTCCCCATATTGTATTCTCCTAACGATATATTTAGTATACTATTAGTATACTAAATAATGTGTCCGGTTGCAACCCTATTTTCTTCAGGCACGAAAAAAGCGGCCTGAATCCTGTCACTTACAGTTTCAGACCACTCTTCTGTTATACTATCAGGCGATTATACACGTTCCACACGGATCATGTTGGTATTTCCCGGTACATCCAGCGGCACGCCGGCGCTGATGACCACTTTGTCTCCCTTACGCAGAAAGCCCTGCTTCCTGGATTCCTCCAGGCATCGATAAATCAGCACGTCCACGTTCTGGAGATTTTCCACTATGACAGGCTGTACACCCCAGATCATGGCCAGCTGATGAAATGTCTTTTCATGGGGCGTTACGGCAATCACTCTGGTGGATGGACGGAATTTGCTCATGCGGCTGGCGGTATACCCCGTCTTTGTGATGGCCAGGATGGCTGCAGCACGGATATCCTGTGCCAGTGTGCATGCCGCATGGCCTACTGCATTGGTGGTGTCGTCCGCATCCATTTCATGCCGGATGGTACTGGTACCCTGCAGATTTCGTGGATCATCGTGCTCTGCCTGCCGTGCGATTCTGGCCATGGCCTTCACCGCTTCCACCGGATATTTGCCCATGGCGCTTTCACCGGAGAGCATCACCGCAGAGGTTCCGTCGAATACCGCATTAGCCACATCGGTGATCTCCGCCCGGGTCGGTACCGGACTTCCGATCATGGACTCCAGCATCTGGGTGGCCGTAATGACAATCTTGCCGCTCTGCTGGCACCGCTTGATAAACCGCTTCTGGATACCCGGCAGCCGCTCAAACTCCACTTCCACTCCCATATCTCCGCGGGCGACCATGATACCGTCCGACAGGGCCAGAATCTCCTCGAAGTTTTCGATTCCCTCGAGATTTTCGATTTTGCTGATAATTTTAATCCGCTGTCCGCCGTTCTGATCCAGAAAACGGCGAAGATCCCGCACATCGTCCGCCTTCCGCACGAAGGATGCCGCCACATAATCCACATCCTTTTCAATGCCGAAAAGCAAATCCGATTGATCCGTCGGGCTGAGATATTCCATGGACAGCCGCACCTTCGGTACGTTAATCCCTTTATGGTTGCTCACCGGCCCGCTGTTTTCCACGGTGCAGACAATGTCTTCCACCGTGGTCTCCTTCACCGTCAGACGGATCTTTCCGTCGTCGATGAGCACCGTATCTCCCTGTTTCAGCTCTGCAGGGAGCATTTTATATGTGATGGAGCAGCCACTGCTGTCTCCGTCCGCCTCTCTCGTAGTCAGTGTAAAGGTCTGACCTGCCTCCAGCATGACCTTCCCCTCTTTGAAATTTCCGGTACGGATTTCCGGTCCTTTTGTATCCAGCATGACGGCTGCTGCCTTTCCCAGATCATCCCTCACCCTTCGGAACCGGTCGATCATTTCTCCGTGACTCTCGTGATCCCCGTGGGAAAAGTTTACTCTGGCCACATCCAGGCCCGCCAGCAGCATCTGCCGCATGATATCGTCTTCTGAAGATGCCGGTCCCAGCGTGCAGACTATTTTCGTCTTTCTCATATTTTCGTGTTCTCCCTTCTGCGCTTCCTGCGCTTCAAAAATTTTTTTCTCCATCTCATTTTCTCAACCTTTATTATAGTCACTGATGAATACATCTGCAAGAAAAAACTAGATTTAACATAGATTTAATCCATCGCCCCGCACACTTCTAACATCTATGCTGTAAAGTAAAGACGGAGGTATAAAACATATGAAAACAGCAATTATCGATGTTGGCTCCAATACCATCCGTCTTTCGGTGTATAACACCTTTGAAGATGGTACTTTTGAGCTGCTCTTTTCCAAAAAAGAAACGGCGGGACTGGCCGGATATATACGCCACGGCAAGATGAGCCAAAGCGGGATTGAAAAAGCCTGTGGGGTTCTGCAGTCATTTCAGTCTCTTCTGCACCTGCTTGAGGTAGAAGATCTTCACGGTTTCGCCACCGCCTCGCTGCGGAATATTATCAATACAGACGAAGCCATTCACCGGATCTATCAGGAAACAGGCATCCTTGTGGATGTGATTTCCGGAAAGCTGGAGGCCAACCTGGGCTGCTGCGGTGCCCTGGATCCTCTCCGCCCTGAAAAAGCCGCCATCTTCGACATCGGCGGCGGAAGTACAGAGCTGGTAGAAGTGCGCAGCCATGAGATCTACAGTTCCCAGAGTCTTGCCATGGGAAGCCTGAACCTGTTCAATCTGTTCGTCAGCAGAATCTGGCCGAAAGACAAGGAGCTGGAGAAGATGACCCGCTGCATACAAGAGACTTTTCGTCAGGCAGATCTTCCGGAACGGAAGCTGGATCGGATCTACGGCATCGGCGGTACTGCCCGCGCCGCGCTCCGGATCATCAATGACTATTTCGGAAAGGATTCGGACTGCCGCGCCTTCTCCAAAGAAGAGCTTTCCGAAATTACAAATCTTCTTCTGGAGAGAAACAGCCGGACCAGAGAGCTGATACTGAACAACTGTCCCGACCGGGTTCATACCGTGATTCCCGGGATTCTCATTCTGAATACACTCAGCGGATATCTGGCCAAGGATGAGATCCGCATCAGCAAATACGGCGTCAGGGAGGGATACCTTTGTCACAGAGTCTTAAAAAATACGATTTAACATATACGCAGAACCGGGAACTGTCCTGGCTGAAATTCAACAGCCGCGTTCTGGAGGAAGCGGCCGATCCGTCCGTCCCATGATCCGTCTGCGGGACAAGGTCTATGCCGACCTCAAGGCAGAGCTGGAGAGTGCCGGCGTCCGAGAAATTGCCTATGAAGATTTGAAAAACGGGGACAAGACCTATATTCAGGGGTACTATAAAGAAAAGATCCGGCCGCTTCTCTCGCCGCAGATCATTGACCGCTGTCATCCGTTTCCTCATCTGAAGAATAAGAATCTCTATGCGGCTGCCCTGCTGAAGGATCGGGATAACGACCGTACCCTGCTGGGTATCGTCGGCATGCCGGAATCCGTTCCGCCGATTCTCTTCCTGCCGGGACGTAATACGGAATTTGTCCGTACAGAGGATGTACTGCTTTCACATCTTCGAAAAATCTTTCGAATCTAAAAAATCGATTCGTCCGTCTGGAACTGCAGGGTGAAGCCCCTGGACTGGAACAGATGCTGCGGGAAATGCTCAAACTGGAATCAAATCAGTGCTATACCTGCACCTGTCCGCTGAAGACCGGCTACGCCTATCTTCTCAATGACTGCGACCGTTCCCTTTACAACCTTCCCCATCAGCCTGCCTGGCCTTCCGGACTGCGCCGTGAGGTTTCCATCTGGAATCAGATACAGGAGAAAGATCTTCTGCTGTTTTATCCCTACCATTCCATGGAACCATTTCTTCAGCTGCTGCGGGAAACGGCAGCTGATCCTCAGGTACAGTCCATCCGCATCACCATCTACCGGCTGGCAAAGAAATCCGCAGTGGCCAAGGCTTTGTGCCAGGCTGCGGAAAACGGAAAAGATGTCACCGTGGTCGTGGAACTGCGTGCACGTTTTGATGAGAAAAACAACATAGACTGGGCACAGGAACTGGAAGAAGCCGGATGTAAGATTATCTACGGACCGGACGGTTTCAAATGTCACTCCAAGCTCTGCCTGATTACCCGGAAAGAATCCCGCGGTCTCCGATACATTACACAGATCGGAACCGGAAATTACAACGAAAAAACCGCTTCACTGTACACGGACTTCAGCCTGATGACTTCCGATCCGGTCATCGCCGAGGATGCCGTCAGCTTTTTTGAAAATATGCTTGTGGGAAATCTGCGAGCCAGTCATGAAAAGCTGCTGGCTGCACCTGCGGGCATGAAACCGGGCATCATGAAAGCGATCGACAGAGAAATCGAGAAAGGATCCCAAGGCAGAATCATTATCAAAGCCAACGCGGTCACGGAGCGTGAACTGATTGACAAGCTGATGGAAGCGTCCTGTGCAGGCGTACGCATTGATCTGATCATACGCGGTATCTGCTGTCTGATCCCCGGGATTCCCGGCAAAACGGAAAATATCATAGTTACAAGCATTGTCGGACGTTTTCTGGAACATTCCAGGATCTATTCCTTCGGTACCGATACACACCAGCAGCTCTATATTTCATCCGCGGACATCATGACACGGAATCAGACACGCCGGGTTGAAGTCGCCTGCCCGGTGGAGAATCCTGAAATCCGCAGCTGGTTCAACCGGTATCTTCAGATACTTCTTTCCGATAATGTGAAGGCACGCCGCCTGATGCCGGACGGAAATTATATCCGTGTCCGCTCCGAAAACAGCCGGCCGGTTTCCGTCCAGCAATACTATCTGGATCATCCGGAAGATCTCCCTGTTTTTTCGGAGGATGCATCTGACAGCTCTGACGGTCATCACAGTCCTTTTTCGATGGGATTATTCCGAAAACTTTTTTACACGATAAAGCAAATGTAGTATAATGATAAAAAGCCGATTTCGCTGTACCGCGGAATCATTCTCTGCAGAAAGCCCCCTTCCTGCCATTTTCTTGGCGAAGGGGCTTTTTTGTATAAAAAAGAACCGATTGGTCTTTATTTGCATAAAAACGCAAAAAAGCGAAAAGACGTTGATTTTTCAACGTCTTTTCGCTTTTTTCTGGAGGCGACACCCAGATTTGAACTGGGGAATAAAGGTTTTGCAGACCTCTGCCTTACCACTTG
>JAEDMR010000103.1 GCA_016302925.1 Bacillota bacterium | reverse complement strand
CCGGTTCGCAATCCGGTTCCGCTATTTCGCAGTCCGCTCCAGCCGCTTCAGGGCCAGGGCCACGGTCAGACCCGGGATGACCCGGTTGCCGGTGATCTCGGCGCCAAGGACCTCGTTGATCTTTTTCAGACGGTACTGGACCGTATTGGTGTGGATGCCCATGAACTCGGAGGTTTTGCCGCTGTTCATGCCTGCGTCCAGCACAAAGGTTTCCAGTGTTTCCAGCAGCTGGCGTGACTTGTTGTCCCCCTCCTTGGTGAACGGTTCCAGCAGATCCATGTAGTTCTTTTTCAGGTTGCCGCCCTGCACCTGGATGCTGATGCAGTTGGATACCAGCACCAGTTCGTACTTGGAGAACACCCGCTTGTACGGGAAGATGCCTTCCACGAAGGACCAAGTCTCGTTGATGAGGCGGAAACCATCACCGGCGCCTTCAATGCCGCTGGTACCGGTCACATGGAAAATCCGGACGCCGTCCTGCGCCTTCAGATGATCATAGATGTCGATGCAGACAGCCTTCTCGCTGGTCTCGCTGTCCTGGGTCAGCTTGCTGCCTCGGAAAATGATTCCGTAGGTTTCTTCGCCTTCTGCAATGCGGATGATGCTCACCATGCCGGCTTCCCGGAATTCATTGAGCACTGCTTCGCCCTCCGGTGTCTCGATGCCCTTGGCATGGAACACACTGATGATGTCGGCAGGCTTTACGCCGGCCTCCTCCTTCAGGGAGTAGGCCAGGGACTTGTTTCCGCGGATCAGCGCCTTGGCGAATTCCGCCCTGGCATCCCGCACCGGAGTATACTTCCACATACCCATGGCCAGCTCGATAATCTCTGCCAGCTTGGTGATCTCACCGGCGGAATAGTTGTCCTCATTATCCACGATCAGCAGGTAATGCTGTTCTCCGTTGATATTCAGAATGCCCCAGTAGGTCATGGTACCGTCGATGTCCACCAGACTGTATACGTTGGACAGGTTCAGGGCGATCTGCTTGCCGCGGCTGATGGCCTCATCCACTGTGGTCCGCTGCCGTGTTTCAATGGTCAGCACCGGATTGAAGTCCTCACTGAGAAGCACTACCTGAAAATCATTATTGATGGCAGCTTCCCGCAGCGCCTGCTGGAAGCTGCTGTGTTTTTCAAAATTCAGCAAATGGAAGATGGTGTTGTTGATCAGGCTGTTTTTGAAATCGCTTCCGTACAGAATCTGATCCATCACTTCCTTGATCAGGTTGGAATATCCGCCTTTGTTGCTGTCCACCATGATCAGCAGCGGCAGACCCACTTCGTCGGCAGCTACGATCAGCTCCTTCGGAACCTGCGTGCTGCTGTTTCCCTTCTGGAACACCGCAAGAGCCGCGATTCCGGATTTTGCCAGGCAACGCACCGTCTCACACTGGAGAGGCCGGTTATCCCGCATCCCCGAAAACGACGTGAGAACCAGTTCTTCCGGATTCCCGTTGAAACACACCGCATCTTCCGCGCTGGCCGCATCGAGAACGGAAATGGTCTTTACCCGATTTTCCAGGTTCCGTTCACCGGCCACCACAATACATTGTCTGAAGGACTCCAGCTGCAGACAATCTCTTACTGTTACTTTCATAATGCCGCCTCTTCTCTTTATCTATCTTTCTCTTCTCCCGCGTTTTCTGCGGATTCGGATTCTGCAGGTTCTGCAGCTTCTGCAGGTTCCGCATCCTCTGCATATTTTTCTGCGGCCTCACCCTGGTCCGCACCGGTCTCTGCTTCCGCTTTCTCCGGTTCCGCTGCTTCCTCACCGGCTTCCGCATCGTCCGCAGCTTCCGCTTCCGCCGGCGATTTATCGCCGCCGTCTTCATCCGCCATATAGTCACCGTCGTACTTCTTCAGTTCTTCGGCAAGCTTTTCTTCCTCTTCCTTCCGGAGCCGTTCACGCTCTGCAGCCTCGGCAGCGTCCTTTTCCTTCTTCTTTTCAGACGCATCCCGGACATTTTCTTCCAGCTGTTCCGGCGTCACTCTGCCGGCATACAGATCTTCAAACTGCTCCCCGTCGATGGTTTCCACCAGCAGCAGTGCTCTGGCAACCCGCTCCAGCGTCTCATCGTGTTCGGTAAGAATTCTGGTCGCTTCCTGGTACGCCTCGTCGATGATGCGTTTGATTTCCAGGTCGATCTCCTGTGCGGTGAATTCGGAATAGTTCTTGTGGGCTGTGAAATCATTCCCCAGGAATACTTCATCATCCCCGCCATAATTCACAGTGCCCAGCTTTTCGCTGAATCCGTATTTTGTCACCATTTCTCTTGCAATGGAGGTTGCCTGCTTGATATCGCCGGATGCACCGATGGAGATATCATCCAGCTTCAGTTTCTCAGCAACACGACCACCCATGCAGGAAACGATGTGGTTGTACATCGATCCCTTCGTATCGAACATATTGTCATCTTCCGGAAGATACATAGTATATCCGCCGGCTCTGCCTCTCGGGATAATTGTAACTTCATGGATCGGCATATGCTTCGGAAGCGCTCTTGCCACGATTGCATGACCTGCTTCATGATAGGCGGTCAGCTTCTTTTCTTCGTCCGATACGACTTTGGATTTCTTTGCAGGTCCCATCTGAACCTTGCGGATTGCTTCTTCGATTTCTTCCATGCGGATGAACCGGCCGTTTCTGCGGGCAGTAATCAGTGCCGCTTCGTTCAGAATGTTTTCCAGATCAGCCGGTGTGGAGCCCATGGTTCTTCTCGCCAGAACCTTTGGCGTTACATCATCTGCCAGCGGTTTGTTCTTTGCGTGGACCTTGATGATTTCCTCACGGCCCTTCACATCAGGAATGCCGATGACAATTTGCCGGTCAAATCGGCCCGGTCGCAGCAGCGCCGGGTCCAGGACATCCGGACGGTTGGTCGCCGCCAGAATGATGATGCCGGAATTCTCCGCGAATCCGTCCATCTCCACCAGCAGCTGGTTCAGGGTCTGCTCTCTCTCATCATGGCCGCCGCCGATGCCGGCACCGCGCTTGCGGCCCACTGCATCGATTTCATCGATGAATACGATACAAGGGGCGTTCTTTTTCGCCTGATCGAACAGGTCACGGACACGGGACGCACCCACGCCAACGAACATTTCCACGAAGTCGGAACCGGAAATGGTAAAGAACGGAACCCCCGCCTCGCCGGCCGTAGCCTTGGAAATGTAGGTTTTGCCGGTTCCCGGAGGACCCACCAGCAGAATACCCTTTGGAATCCGGGCACCCAGCTCCCGGTATTTTCTCGGATCCTTCAGGAAGTCCACGACCTCCTCCAGCTCCTGTTTTTCTTCCTCCAGACCGGCCACATCCTTGAAGGTCACTTTCTTGTCGCCGCCCTTGATCATCTTCGCCCGGGACTTGGCGAACTGGAAGGCCTTCCCGTTTCCACCCTGATTCATCATGAAGTAGAACAGGAAAATCAGTGCGATAACCATGATAATGGTCGGCAGCAGATTCAGGAACACGGAGCCGTTGTTCGGCGCGTCGCTGGTTACTTCTATCTTGCCTTCCTTCTCCTGCGGCCATACATATTCGTCATGAATCCGCATCCACTCCACGGTGGAATTGATATAGGCGTACACATACTCCTTTTCGCTGATCTTCCCGGTCAGCTTGGTATCTGTAAAATTGATCTCCGAAATCTGCTCTTTATCCAGATACTGTACAAATTTGGACAGCGGCACCTCCTTCACGGACACCTGATCCGCGTCCGCGCCTTTATAGAAGAATGCCACCATCAGCACAACTGCGAAAAGTGCCAGATAAATGCCAATATTCTTAGCAAAATTTTTTTTCACGATACTCCCCTTTCGTCCCTTTCCATCCCCCCGGCCCGTCCGGCCGGTTCAGCCGCTACCCACAAAGTCCGGCATCTGCAGGAAAGGAAACTTGTTTTTCTATCACAAATAATCTTATTCATTCTATCATATTCAGTACAAATATTCAAGGACAATTATGGTCTTAGGCCCTCCGAAACCCACAGAATCCGTCCGGTATCCGGCAGAAAAACGCCCTTTTTTCCCAAGGCTTCCGGTTTTTTCTTTTTCCCCCGGCAAAATCCACAATATCTCACTTCCGATGGCAGCCACCTGCAGCCGGTCTCTTTCGGTTTTCGGCACCTTCATGTCCACCAGCAGATCCTGCAGTTTCTTCCGGTGCAGGCCCCCGCCCGTGGCGATGGTCATGAAGTCTCCTGCTTTTCTTCTGCGCAAAATAATTTTTCCCGGCGCGTCCTCTCCGTATACGGCTTTCAGTGCATCCAGGGAAAATCTGGCCTGCAGCGGCACATCCTGCTTGATGGCCGGCGCCGCCGGGACACCTTGTCCGAAGGTCGCCGCCGGCTCCGTAAAAATCCGCAGGGTGCCGCCAAATGCAGCCTGCGATGGTTTTTCAATGCACAGACGGTCATAAATGCGCCGTGCGGTAAATCCGTCCGGCAGCTCCCACCGGGCCGACGGGCTGCTGCCGTGAACAATCTGGTCGATTCCGTCCAGATGGGCAGCCGTCAGCCCCTCTTTCAGACCAGCTTCCTTCGCGGCCTTCTGATAGACACGCATCCGGACTGCCGGATGAAGCTGCCGCAGAGTTTCAATCTGCAGGCTGACCGCCGGTCCATCAGCCGGATGGTCGGAAAGCACCGAATCCGCCTGACCCCCGGAAAGCGCCGCATCCGCCTGACCCCCGGAAAGCACCGCATCCGCCTGACGGGTCAGAAAGTCCTTATCGGCGGCGGCGGCTCTTCCCAGCCGGTTCACCGTCTCGATAATGTTCGGATTGAAATGTTCCTGCAGATATGGAATCAGTTCCAGCCGGATCCGGTTCCGCATATAGACCGTCTCCTCGTTGGTATGATCCCGTCTCGGCGTCAGCCCCCGCTCTTTGCAGTATGCCTCGATTTCTTCACGGCTTACATCCAGCAGCGGCCGGATGACGGCGAAGCCACCTTCGTCATATCGTTTATAGGCGATTCCTGCCAGTCCATCCGGCCCGCTGCCCCGCAAAAGCCGGAAGAGGATGGTCTCGCACTGATCCTGTGCGTTCTGGGCCACGGCGATGGCAATCTGCTCCCGCGGCACCGGAGCCGGCTGTGGGGGCGCCGGCATCTGGTCTGCCGACGCGCCGCATGATGCTGCGCCCCGGCACAGCTGCCCCGCCGCACTGTCCGGACGCGGACGGCTCGCCGCCCCGCATGGTGCTGCGGCGGGATGCGGCCGTCCTGCCGTTGTTTCCGAGTGCAGTCGACCCGCGGCGATGTCTTCCGCAGTCTGGCGGAAGGCTTCGTAGCGCACCTTCCGGCCGGCTTCCTCCGGGGTCAGTCCCTCCTGCCGGGCGATGGCCGTGCAGTCACAGACAAAGGTTCTGCACGGCCATCCTGCAGCTTCACAGAACTTCTCCACAAAATCCTGGTCCTCTTCTGCTGCGCCGGGCCGGAACTTATGGTTCACATGAACCGGGTACAGCTTCAGATCCCACTCCCCGGCCATACTGCAAAGCACGTCAAACATGCACAGCGAATCGGGCCCGCCTGACAGGCCCACCACGATGTGCATTCCCTTTTCCAGCAGATGCTGCGTCCTGATTGTCTGCAAAATAATGTTTTTCATGTTTTTTCTCGTATATTTCACCGGAGCCAGCGGATGGCTCTCGCGGCGGATTCACCGGAGCCGCACCACCGCCACGGTGGCGTCGTCTGCCGTTCTTCCTCTGTCCTGCCGGATCGCTTCCCTCAGAATCCGTTCTGCCAGCTGTCGCGGGCCGTAACACCGGCCGCTTTCCATTTCATCGTCTATCAACGATGTGAGATATCTTCCCACCCAGCTTCGTCTGCCGCTGTCATAGATGCCGTCGGACATCAGGATGATGGTATCCCCCGGCGACAATGGCAGGGTAACTCTTGCCAGCTTCACCGCCGGAACGATGCCCACCGGCAGCGCCGGCTGCTGAATCCGCATCAGGCGGCCGCCGCGCAGTGCGAAAGACGGCGCGGCGGCCTGTTTGTAGAACACGGCCATTCCTCGCTCCAGATCCAGAATCACCAGATCCAGCGTAGCAAAAACCTCATTCTTTTCCTGTTCCATGTGCCGGTTGACGGTCTCAATGGCCAGGTTGACGGGCATGCCTTCTTTCAGAAGGCGGCGGAGCAGCCGCACCACCGCCTGGCTTTCTGCTGCCGCGGCGGAGCCGCGGCCCATGCCGTCTGACAGAATCACTGCCCGGCGGCCGCCGGGCAGGCTGCAGGATACTGCGGTATCGCCGCAGCCTTCTGCTTCCGCCGCCAGTGATGCGTAACCGATGCTCACTTCCATTTCTTCCCCTCCTGATGCTCTCTTTCGATGATCCATTCCGACCGATGATCCCTTTCGTCGGATGATCCCTTCCGAAGAGAATACCACAGAGAGAGAAAAAAAGCTGTCGAAAGACACCGAAACCGGGCGCATAGATTTTGCAAAGAAACCGGGCTGATCGGAATGACCCGGGCGAATTGCTATGGCAGGGCGGATCGGAATGGCCGGATTACCGGATATTGAAAAAGACTTTGGCGTTTTCCATGGTCTGCCGGGCCACATCTTCGTAGGTCATGCCCTTCAGCAGGGCCACCCGCCGGGCCGTAAATTCCACGTAGGGCGACATGTTTTTTTTGCCCCGGTGTGGTTCGGGCGTCAGGTACGGCGCGTCGGTTTCCACCAGCAGATACTCGATGGGAATCTGGGCGGCGACTTCGGAGGTTTTTCGGTTATTTTTGTAGGTCACGGGGCCGGCGATGGACAGGGTCGCCCCCAGCTTCACGTACTGACGGCCCAGTTCCAGGCTGCCGCTGAAGCAGTGGAGCAGCACACGGGCGTCTTTTTCTTCCGTGCCATCCGGTCCTTTCCGCTTCGGAAACCAGCTGCAGTGTTCTTCGCTGAATGCGCCTTCTTCCTTCAGGATATCCATGGTCTCCTGGTCGG
>JAEDMR010000102.1 GCA_016302925.1 Bacillota bacterium | reverse complement strand
TCCGCTATGAGGCAGACCGGGCTTCTGCTGACGGTCAGCAGAAGCTGGCCGACTGCCTGCTGGATATCCTGGATACGCCGGTCAGCCCAGAACTGCTTCCGACGAAGGAATCCGGTGAAATTGCACAGGAAACGGAATCCATCATCGGACCATATGAAATCCATGATTTCTATCTCTACTATGTGCTCCGGTTCGGCTTCAGTCCGAAAAAGATCTTCAAAATCGCCCGCAAGGCTCTGGGAGACAAGTACACCGATGAAGTGCTCCTCTACTGGCTTCGGAATTTCTACCGGCGGTTCTTCGCCCAGCAGTTCAAGCGCAGCTGCCTGCCGGACGGCCCGAAGGTGGGAAGTGTCACCCTGTCTCCGCGGGCAGACTGGCGCATGCCGAGCGATGCCGTCAATGCCGTCTGGATGGCAGAGGTGGAAGAGCTGGAAAAAGAATGGAAGAAATAAATCAATCATGATATCACCAAGAGGCTGTCGCATTCACGGAAAATACCCGTTAGGCGGCTGCCTTTTTCCTTTGTTGGAAGGATGATCGGGTTTCTTGCTGGTACTTTTACAAATGTCGTTTTTTCGAGGGGTGCCGAAAATGTAAAATATTGGGTCAACCTCAGAAGGGTTCGGAATGAAATCTGGTTGCCGGAGAAATGCGAAAACACATGCAAAAAACGAAAAATGCGCGAAAAAAGCAACCTGCAGACGGATTTTGCGAAGAACGGGTTGATGTTTCATGCAATAAGAGCAAGAATGGAAAAAAATGTATCAACCCGAAAATGCAAAACCCAATCGTGAGGTTGCTTTTCACGTGATTAGAGATAGAAAAGCGCTTTATTCGCAGATCACCCGCAGCACATCGCCGAAAATTCCGTAGGCCGTCTGTTCGATTTCCGGCTGATGCTCCACCACGGACAGCTTTTTCATCAGATCGGTGGTGATGGAAACGATGGATGTGGTGCTGTCAATGGAAGCCAGCATATCGCTCCGGTCCACTTCCGTCGGTTTCACGCTGGCATGAACCGTCCCGTCTGCATCTCGCCAGCCTCTGCAGAGCAGCTTGATGACCTTTCCCCGGGATGTAGCTTCCTGAATGTCGACCGTAGAAATATCCTCAATTCCCTTTCGATCCACCTGATCCGGTGTCATGCCGGCATCCATCAGCACATTGAGCAGTGCCGTAATCTTTGCGGCCGCGTCATAGCCTTCGATATCCATGGCAGGATCTGCTTCGATGAAGCCCATCTCCCGGCCCCGCCGCATGATGTCCTCATATTCCGCACCGGCTGCCAGCTCCTCCAGAATGAAGTTCGTGGTACTGTTCAGAATCCCCGAAACCTCCGTCACCCTGGCAAGGCGCAAAGTATGCTCTGCCAGATTGAATACAGGAGTGCCGTCCATGACGGTGGTCTCATAATAGAATCGTACCCCGGCTTCCTTCGCCATGTCCCGCAGAGAACGGTATGACCAGGCGATGGGACCCTTGTTTGCTGTGATTGCATGCTTTCCCCGCCGTAAAGCACCGCGGATATGGTCGATGGCAGGCTGACCAGTCTTGATGTTCAGCGGCGTCATCTCCACCAGAATGTCGTAATCTGCCTGCTCCACGATTTCCATGGTGGTCATGGAAGTCAGTGCGGTCGCATCGGTAAATTTTCCTGCAGGGCTCTCCACATCTGCCAGCGCCCGGCGAAGATCGATGCCCGCTTCATCCGCCGCTTCTACCGCATCCTCGGCTCCATCTGCCAATCCACTTCCGCTGCCGCAGACCAGGTTGCCCCGGCTGCCTGTGGCGATGGCTGTCACCACCATCTTCGCCCCATAGCTGGATGCAATCTCCTCTTCATGGTCCAGCAGCATTTTCGCGAAGGCCTGTCCCGCATTACCGAAGCCCAGCAGTGCCAGTTTCCAGACCTTCCGTTTGGTTTCCAGATTCTTTTCCAGATTCTTTTCCTGATTCATCTCGTTTCCCACTCATTCCACCTCATTCTTTTCTTTTAAAGCTTCCGCTTTCTTCCCATTTTCCCGCGGCAAAAAAACAGAAAACACCGAGCCCCTTCCCGGTTCGGATTTCACTTTGATATAGCCGCCCTCCAGAGAGACGATCTCCCGCGCAAGGAAGAGGCCGATGCCCAGACCCTCCTTTTCGCGTCCGTTTTTTCCGCGGAAGAATCTGCCGAAGATCCGGCTGATGTCCTCCTCCGGAATGCCTTCGCCCGTATCTTCCACTTCCACACAGCCGAACATTTCATACATCCGGATCCGTACGATGATATGGCCGCCGGGTTCGGTATATTTCACTGCGTTTTCCAGCAGATTATACAGTGCCTCGCAGGTCCATTTCATATCGAACACCGCCATGGCATCCGCCGTGGCATCCACCGCTGCCGCAGTATCCGCCGCCACAACGGTATCCGCTGCATCCGCCGCCGCTGTTCCAAACCCCGCAGTTCCTGCCCGTTCCACGGTCAGGGACACGCCCTTTACGTCTGCCTGTGGCAGCACCTGCCGCACCGCAGTCTCCATCAGTTTCCGCAGATTCCCACGCACCGGATCCACCGTCAAAATCCCCGTTTCCAGCCGTGACAGCTTCACCAGGCTGGTAATCAGAAAGCTGAGCTTCCCGGCCTGCCCTTCCAGTGCTTCGGCTGCCCTGCGGTCTTCCGGCGTCAGGTCATCGCTTTCCGTCAACAGCTGACTGTACAGGAGAATGTTTGCCATGGGAGTTTTCGTCTGATGGGAGATGTCTGCGATGAAGGTTTTGATATGATCCCGCTCCTCTGCCACCCGGGCGGCGCCAAGGGTGCTTGCCCGCAGGAACTCTTTCATGGTGTTTTCCAGCGCGGAAAGCAGGGACTCGTCGTAGTCCCCCGGCCGAAAGCTTCCATCCATGGCCTGCCGCAGCATGGCTTCCATCCGCTCCATGATCCGCCGGCTTTCCCGGCGCTGATATACCGCTGCACCGATTCCGACCACGCCCAGGACCACCCCCATGATTCCAATCACGATGCCCCAGTTCATGGTTTCACCCACTGGTATCCGACACCGTAAACAGTGCGGATTTCCTCTGCAGCACCCAGTTTGTCCCGAAGGCGTTTTACTGCCACAGAAAGGGCGTTTTCATCCATGTATTCACTGCCCTCTCCCCAGACGTACTCCAGAAGACGCTGCCGGCTCACCACCATTCCCCGGTTCTTCACCAGGATCCGCAGCAGCTTCTGCTCGGTCCGGGATAACTCCACGCTGCCCGACGGCCCGCGAAACTCCATGCGGGGGAAATCGAAATGAAACGCGCCTTGCGAAAAACAGTCTGCAGTCCTGACTCCCGCAGAAGTGCCGGGCGGATGGATTTTGTCGGATCCATTCCTGCGAAGCTGGACCTGCACCCGCGCTCGCAGCACCGCCAGACTGAAGGGTTTGGTGATGTAATCATCGGCGCCCATGGCAAGCCCGGTGACAATGTCCGTTTCCATGTCATTGGCCGTCAGCAGAATCACCGGGACGGAAGACCGATTCCGCAGCTTCATCAGAAGATCCAGTCCGCTGCCGTCCGGCAGATTCACGTCCAGAATTACCAGATTGTAGCCTTCTCCCGTCCCTTCGGTTTCCCGGTTCAGGCAGTCCCATGCTTCGGATATGGTAAATGCACTGTCCAGCATCATCCCGCCGCCCTGCAGGGCCATGACGATTCCTGTATTCAGATGTCTGTCGTCTTCCACGATCAGAATTCTTTTCATGACCCTGCTCCTTTCTCTTCGGCTTCTTTCTTTATTTTACCATGACTGCTGCCAATGGACAATATCCCCCTTTCGTCTTTATGTGTACGATTTTGCCGATTTTTCCCATTCCGCCTATTCCGCCGCCCGCAGCCGTTCCACCACGGATACTTTCTCCATGGAACGGAACGCCAGTGCCGGAACTGCCGCAGCAAGCACCAGAAGCACCGGCACACTGATCAGGAACGGCCAGAGCACCGGATGCCAGGTGAAAAACCAGGCTTGCGTCTCCAGAAGCTTTCCGATACCCATGCAGATCAGGCTTCCTGCGGAGGCAGCCAGCATGATGCCCAGAGTAATCTGTCCGCAGCCTTCTGTCATCAGCATCCGCAGCAGCTGGGAGCGGGTCATGCCCACGCTTTCCAGCATGGCCAGTTCCCGCTGGCGGGTGAATACGGAGGTCACCATGGCATTGATGAAGTTCAGCACCGCAATCAGTGCCAGGATGGCGGACAGTGCGCCTCCCACCCGTAGAATCATCTGATTCATGGATTCAAATTCCTCTGCAATGGTCTCACGGGAGTCATACACGGTGGAAGTGCTGTTTTCACAGTACGTTTCCAGCCACCGGCCGGCTTCCTCACCGGCCGCATCGTCGCTGCAGTCCACAGACAGAGACAGACTGCCTTCCGATGGCACGTGCTTCAGATATTCGGAAGATGGCAGGATCAGGTCCACACCCAGCAGGAAAGAGGATCGGGTGCTCATGGCATGCTGCATTTCTCCGATAGCCATAACCTCATAGACCGATGTGGTGCCATCCTTCCAGTGAATCTCCACCGAATCCCCCACATCGGAGTAGGCCGTATCGGCAGATGCCCGGGGGTCGTCCAGGACGATGCCGGGACCTGCAATGATATAGTTCCCGGAACGAAATTTCTCCAGATCCAGCTGTCCCCGCAGCAGCTTCACATATTCCAGCACCATGTCGTCCGCGCCATACAGGCTGCAGATTACCTGCCCGTCTTCCTCCAGCCGCTGCGCTTCCATGCCCCAATAGGTTTCATCCCGCTGCGTTTTTACGTACTCCAGCTTCTGACGCACCTTTTTCTCCGCTCTCCCGGAAACCGGCAGAAACGTATCGATTCCCCAGGTGCATCCGGCAGCCTCCACGCCGTTCATATCACGCACTTCTTCCATCAGCTGGTCAGGAATGCTTTCATAATTCCGGTATGATGCATAGTTTATGATCGACGCATCCGTCAGCACATAGTCACAAGGCATCTGTTCGTCCAGATATTTTTCCTGATCGTATCCGTCCACTACGGTGATGATGCAGTTCAGAAGGGTCAGAGACATGGTCAGGCTCAGAACCACCACCATGGTCCTGGAATGGCTCCGTTTCAGGTTTGCCACTGCCATGGCCCCTTCCGTCACCCCCTTTGTTTTCTTCGTCACCCTTGCTTTTACAGCGGCGTCTGTCCCTGCATTCACCTTCTCTCCGAACCGTCTCTTCCGTGCCGTACGCATTGGTAAATTCCCGGCTTCATTCCACCGCACCGCATCCACCGGACTGATCCGGGAAGCCATGCCGCATGGCTTCAGGCAGGAAATCCACACTGTGATCAGAGACAGAAGCAGCCCGCCGGCGAAGACCACCGGACTCGCCGTCACTTCTACTGCCGATGCGTCACCCGCAAACGACGTTCCGGACATCACCACCGGCATCAGGAACTTCCCCACAAGCCATCCTGCCAGCAGACCCAGCGGAATCCCCACAGCGGACAGCAGAAACGCCTGCCGGTATACGATCTTCCGAAGCTGCCTTCCTGTGGTTCCCACGGTCTTCAGCAGACCATAAAAATGAATATCCCGGCTGACGGAAATGGCGAAGATGTTATAGATGATCAGGTAGCCGGCTGCGGCAATCAGCAGCAGCATGCCTCCGGCAAGCACGATGGTCTGCCCGTCCACACTGCTGGTCTGGTATGCCCAGTTGACCCCATCGTTGACATCCGTGCCGAACCCGCACCGTTCTTTCAGGGCTGCCATCTGCCCCTCCAGATCCCAGCTGCTGCGGAAATAAAAGGTCGGATTCAGATAGCCTGCCTCATGTCTGCCATTCTTTTTGGCCAGGTACGGCGTCTCCGGCGTCGGTGCATACCGGTCTGCCCAGGCTCTGCTTACCAGAATCTCGTGGGCAGGGATGATCGGATCACTCTCCCAGAACCCACAGAGGGTAAATGTATCCTTCTGCAGCCGTCCGTCGATGTTCACCGTCAGTTCCACCTTTTCCCCCAGCTTCGCCGGAACGCCCAGAACCTTCAGCACGGCAGTATCGCAGGCAATCTCGTCTTCCGCCTCCGGCAACCGGCCTTCCTCCGGTTCGCAGAGCCCCCAGCGAGCCGCCTTTTCCTCCGAATAGCGGACTTCCGTATTGAGCTTAGACAGGGCTTCATCCTCCCCACTGCCGATATAGATGTTATAGGAAATATCCTTAATCTCCGGATCACCGGCCACCTTGTCATACTGTGCCTTAGTAATCATCTTGAATCCGGCGTGGGCAGAAGTCCCCACCTGCCGCATGGTCTGATTCTCCAGATACTCCACCAGCGAAAGGCCGACGGTCAGCACACCGGTAAACAGCAGACAGGTCAGGGCGATGGCCAGCACCGCCACCAGATTCCGTTTTCCGGCGGCCTTCAGACTGCCATAAGAAATCCTGCGGATCGCAGGTCCGTTCTTTACCCTAATCATGGAGAATCCTCCCATCTTCAATGCGGATGATCCGGTCCGCCATCTGTGCGATTTCTTCATTATGGGTGATGACCACCATGGTCTGCCGGAATTTCTGGCTGGTCACCTTCAAAAGCCCCATCACATCCTGGGTGGTCCGGCTGTCCAGATTTCCCGTCGGTTCATCGGCCAGAATGATGGCCGGCTTGGCTGCCAGCGCCCGGGCGATGGCCACACGCTGCTGCTGCCCGCCGGACAGATTCTGCGGCAGGCTGGAAAGCTTTTCCGAAATCCCCAGTGTCTCCACAATTTCCTGCAGATACGTCTCGTCCACCTGACCGCCGTCCAGCTGCACCGGCAGCACGATATTCTCCATCACATTCAAAACAGGCACCAGATTATAGCTCTGAAAGACAAACCCGATGTTCCGCCGCCGAAAAATGGTCAGTGCCTCGTCCTTCATGGTGAAAATATCATTCCCATCCACGAAAACCTGACCCTCTGTCGGTCGATCCAGTCCGCCAAGCATATGCAGCAGCGTGGATTTTCCGCTTCCCGACGTCCCCACGATGGCCGCGAAACATCCTTTCTCAATGGTCAGATCCACCCCGTCCAGGGCTCGGACCATGGTATCTCCCTGACCGTAATA
>JAEDMR010000101.1 GCA_016302925.1 Bacillota bacterium | reverse complement strand
CGGAAGGAGGCATCCATGAGAAAAAGAAGGAAGTATGCTGTGCGGTTTTTCATGCCGCTGATGCTGCTGGCGGTGCTTCTGATTTCGGTCACGGTTCTGTCCGGTATTGAACGGGGACAAAGCGGCCTGGCACGGATTCAGCTGGAAGAAACGGTACGGAAGACCGCACTGACCTGTTATGCTGCAGAGGGGATCTATCCCCCGGACCTGGAATATATGAAAGAACGGTATGGCCTGCACTTTGATGAAGAAATGTATCAGGTATATTACGATGTGTTCGGTGCGAACCTTATGCCGGATATCACTGTTCTGGAAAAAGAAGGAGGAATGGGAAGACGGTGAAGGAAATGGAACGTGACAAGGCGAAAAAACAGAGAGAGAGTTATATGGCGTCCGCGGGCGTCATGCTGGCTTTTCTTATTTTTGCTTTTTGTACAGTAGCCATGCTTCTGTATTCCACAGCATTCTGTCAGAAAATCTCGCAGCGGGGTGAACAGGCCTGGGAACGGAGAACCTGCGGTCAGTATCTGGAGTGGAAAGTACAGCAGATGGACGAAGCAGGATGCATCTCGACCAAAAAACTGGGAGGAGAAGATGCTCTGGTGCTGACGGAATCCATAGAGGGGGAAGCCTATTCCACATGGATCTACTGCAGCGGCGGCTGGATGCGCGAATATTTCGCAGAATCGACCAGTGTGCCGGATCCGGAGGCCGGGACGGAAATACTGGAGGTAAATCAGGTGCATATTTCGCAGGATGGAAACCTTTTTTCGATCAAAACGGAGCTTTCAGACGGAACGCAGGTCTGCACAGAGATCTGTATTCACAGCGGAGAGGAGGAAGGAGAATGAAAAACGGAACATCTCTGATCCTGACAGAACTCCTGGTGATGCTCCTGGTGTTTTCGGCGGCATCTGCGTGCTGTCTGCAGATTTTTTCGTGGGCCGACCGGCAGACGACCGCTGTGGAGCGAAAAGATGAGGCGGTAGTGCAGGCACAGAACTTTGCGGAGAGAATCAGAAACATGGAAGGAAACTGGCCGGAAGACGGCGCACAGAATGGATCGCAGGGAGAAATCCGCATGGAGCTTGAGAATGGTATGACATTGTCTGCGGTCCGTTTGGACAGTGAAATCCCGGGGCTGGGAAAGGCAGAGATCCAGGTTCGTGAAGCAGATGGCAGTCTGCAGATTTCTCTTCCCGTTTGCTGGCAGGAGGCATTGCCATGAATCGGAATGATCGGGAAAGAAAAGGATTTTCGGCCATCGGTGTGTGTTCGCTGATCACGGTATTCGCTGTGTTGTGCATGAGTATCTTTGCAGTATTGTCGATTTCCTCCGCGCAGGCAGATCGTCGTCTGGCAGAGCAGTCTTATGCGGCGGTGCAGGCACGGTATGCGGCAGACTGCAGGGCAGAGGAAATCCTGAACAGTCTGCGGCGCGGAACGATACCGGACGGCGTGGCGTGTATTTCCGAAAACAATGGGAAGCAGGAAGTGAACACGACATATATCTATTCCTGTCCGGTTTCCGACACACAGGAACTGGAAGTGAAAGTACGTATAAATCAGAAAGTGCGCGGATACGAAATTCTCCAGTGGAAAATCGTATCGACGGTCAGCTGGGAACGTGAAGATACGCTGAATCTGTGGGATGGAGAGGCAGAACAGGAGGAGTAAAATTACATGGGAGTGCTGATGGAATACCTGAAAAGAGCCGTTCATGACGGTGCGTCGGATCTGTTTTTTGTAGCCGGCGGGCCTGTCAGCGAGAAAATTGAAGGGCAGATCTGCCCACTGCGTGAAGAAAAGCTCCTGCCGCCTGAGAGCAGCGCATTGATTCATGAAATATTTCAGATGGCAGATCGCGCGCAGGACACCTACCTGCGGGACGGGGATGATGATTTTTCTTTTGCAGTGCCGGGCCTTGCACGCTTCCGCGTGAATACTTATCGACAGAGAGGATCCATGGCTGCAGTGATCCGTATTGTCGCATTTGAAATTCCGGACTGGCAGGCATATCATATTCCGGAAGAAGTCATGAAGCTGGCGGAACTGCGAAGCGGGCTGGTTCTGTTTGCCGGAACGGCAGGCAGTGGAAAATCCACGACCCAGGCATGTCTGATCGATCGGATCAACAGAACCAGAAGCTGCCATATCGTTACGCTGGAGGACCCGATCGAATTCCTGCACAGAAACCAGAAGAGCATTGTCAGTCAGCGTGAAATCGCGGTGGATACGAAAGATTTTCTGTCAGGACTCCGCGCCTGCCTGCGGCAGGCACCCGATGTGATTCAACTGGGGGAAATGCGGGACATCGATACGATACAGACAGCCATGACAGCAGCCGAAACCGGACATCTGGTACTTGCCACCCTGCATACCCAGGGAGCCGTCCATGCCGTAAACCGGGTTGTTGACGTCTTTCCTGCCGGCCAGCAGGAGCAGATCCGAATGCAGCTTTCTACGGTGCTGAAAACTGTGGTTTCACAGCAGCTTTTACCGGATCAGGAGGGCGGACTGGTGCCGGCCTTTGAGATCATGCACCTCAACGATGCGATCCGAACGCAGATCCGGGAGAGAAAGGTACATCAGATGGCTATGGCTCTGGCTGCCGGGGCTTCCGAAGGAATGACCACCATGGATCAATCCATTCTCCAGCTGTACCAGGCAGGTACCATTGATGCAGAGACAGCACGGAAATACGCAGAAAACCGGGAACAGATGGTGCGCAGGATGGGAGAATAGGAATACAGCAGCGGTCAGACCTGCTGCGTCATATCCTCTGTTTTCGTTGACTGCAGCGTGCCGAAACCGGAAGCCAGCGTAAGCACTTTCTTGGGATCATTCGTATGGATATGTACTTTGCACAGCGGTCCACGTGACACCAGAAGGAAGAATTCGCCGAGAGGCTGCAGCACCTGGCGGAGCTGCGCTTCCTCTGCTTCTTCACGGAGGGAAAGCACGAATTCCGTACAGTAGCGCTGCGTCAGCGGCATGTGGGAGGAAACCGGTGCTTCCGGCAGTTTCAGCGGCGGATAGGACAGCGGCGGATATTCCGGTGCGAAAGCTTCCAGAAGGCCGTCCAGAATCAGGCAGAAGCCCAGAGCGCCGGCATCCGCAGTCCGGCAGGAGCGTAGAACAGGATTCTGCAGCGGGGTCAGAAGCAGGGCTGCATGGGCTTCATCGGTGATCCGCTTCATGATCTGTCCGGCGTCATCGGTGATTTCGGTCATGGAGAGACCGGCTTCTGCGCTTTGGGAAGCAACAGAGAGTATCGTGCCTGCAACAGGATGTGCCACGCCGGACCAGGCCAGATCAGCACCTTGCTGAAATGCACGGGCCAGCTGATGACCGTTCACCGCCGTTTCCTGCGGAAGCGCTGCGGTGAAGCCTTCAAAAAAAAGAGCAAGAATGGTTCCGGAATTTCCATGGGAATATTCCAGAAGGGAAAGACATGCCTCCTCCATGATCTGCGCCGGCGTTCCGGATGCAGGAAGCTGGTCGGCTGTTTTTTTTATGGTGAGCGCCATATTGATGCCGGTATCTCTGTCTGCAACAGGAAAGACATTCAGCTGGTTCAGCGTTTCTTTTTGCTGCTGCAGATTTCTTGCCGCCGCCAGAAAGCCGCTGCGAAACTGCAGACCATCAAGGGTTTTTGACATAGTTTACCTCTTAAAAAATATTATTTTCTGATTTTGTCAAAACATATAATGCTATTATATGCTTTTTTTTCATCGGAAACAAGGGTCGTGATGGGGATTTTCAGTGATCCATGTTCAACTTATTCTTGTAATCTACGAAAATATATATTATTATGAGTATGTATAGTTTTTTTATGGTGGTTCAGCATGACCGAAACCGGAAACGGTGCCATCGGCAAGAGGCAGGATATGATACAGAAGAAGAACGTAAAGCTGGTGACTCATACAGGATGTGACATGTCCCTGACGGAGTCGGAAGAACTAGGCATCGAGATGATTCCTGATAAGGTGATTTTCGAAGATCAGGAATACCGCAACATGGTGGATATTACCGCAGATGAGTTTTACGAAAAGCTGCAGGCTGCGGATACGCTGCCAACCAGCTCCCAGCCCTCCATGGCAGACTATGTGAGGGCTTTTCGACGTGCAGCGGAAGAAGGAGAAGAAGTTCTCTGTCTGATGATCACGTCCCAGATGTCCGGATGCTTCGCTGCGGCCAGGGCTGCTGCAGACCTGGTGAAACGGCAGGGACTGGAGGTTCCGTTGTATGTTTATGATACGCAGCAGTGCTCTCACGGCATGGCGGAGATGGTTCGGGCAGCCCATGAAATGGCGGAAATCGGAATGCGCGCTGCAGAGATTATGGAAAGGCTGACTGGTCTGCAGCATCGAATCGGTGTATATTTCGTGCTGGAATCACTGGAAAATGCCAGGAAGGGCGGAAGAGTCGGAGCCATCACTGCACGCACGGTGAGCATGCTGGGAATCCGTCCGCTGCTGCGTTTTTCGGATGGGCTGGTCAGAGAATTCGGCATTTCCCGAAATTTCCCGGCCGGTATGAAGAAGATCAGCGAGCAGTTTATCCGAAACGGCGATTATGATAAACCGGTGACGGTCTTTCATGCAGCAGCTCCTCAGCGGGCAGAGGAACTGAAGAACCTGCTTTTGGAAAGCGTCCCGCAGGCGGAAATACGGATTGAGCCGGTGGGACCGGTCATCGGTATCTATACCGGGACGGGCTGTGCCGGCATTTCCTTTACGGAGAAGGAAGCATTATGATCTGGACAGCACTCGGAATGTTTTCATTTGGTCTTCTGATACTGTTTGAATATCAAAAGTGCCTCAGTGCAGAGAAGAAAACGAAGAGAAAGAATCCCTGGTTCCTGCTGGGAACCGGCCTGCTGCTGATCGATTTTGCCGGCATGGCCTGCACGCTGCCTGCAGCCTCCGGACTGCAGATGACGGGAGGCGCAGCGGTTCTGGGAACCGGTCTGATACTCTATATTCTGGTACTGACAGGTGGCCCGAAAAAAGAGGGATATGTGCAGGATGACGCAGCGGCAGGGAAAGTCAGCCGGAGCGGCATTTACGGAATGATTCGGCACCCCGGTGTCTGGTGCTTTCTGCTCTGCAGTCTGGGGTTTGGCGTGATGTATCCCGATGGCATGGGCAGTGCAGTATGGCTTGCACTGATGAACCTGTTTTATACTTTTCTGCAGGACAAATGGTTCTTCCCGGTGTACCTGCAGGGGTATGAGAAATATAAAGAAGAAGTTCCCTATCTGTTTCCGAAGAGGAAAAAAGACTGAAAACTGTGGAAAGGAGGCGGACGCAGTGCGTTTTAAAGAAAAGCTGAAAAAATGCCAGCCCGGAGATATCTGGGATGAATACTGCGGATTTCTGGATCTGTCCATGGATGAATACATGCAGATACAGTACCGCCTTCTGAATGAGCAGCTTGCCCTGTATTCCCGGTGCGGCCTGGGAAAGAAGATCATGGGAGGGACATGTCCTGCCACCGTGGAGGAATTCCGCAGGACGGTTCCGCTGACGACATATGAAGACTATGCAGAGGTATTGCTGAACCAGAAAAAGGACATGCTTCCTGCAGAGCCGGTGGTCTGGCTGGAAACCACCTGGGAGAGTGGAAGCCGGCCGAAAAAGCTGGCACCTTACACCCGGGAAATGCTGGACGTATATACCTCCAATATCCTTGCAGCCATGATTCTTTCCACCAGTGATGGGAAGGGGAAATTCCGGGTGCATGCGAGGGAAAAGGTACTTTACGGACTGGCGCCGCTGCCGTATGCCACCGGGCTGTTTCCGCTTCTGATCGCACCGGAAATGGAGATACGGTTTATGCCTTCCCTGGAGGAGGCAAAGGAGCTCTCCTTCAGTCAGCAGAATAAAAAAGGCTTTTCGGATGCCATGAAATGCGGTATCGACCAGTTCTTCGGCATGAGCAGCGTCGTGTATACGATCACGCAAAATTTCCAGCAGCTTGCTTCTGCAGGAACTTTCTCCCTGAAGAAGCTGGCAGGGATCCGGCCGCACATGCTGTATCGTATTCTGAAAGCGAAATACATGTGCAGCAGAGACGGTCGACCGATGCAGCCAAAGGACCTGTTCGATCTGGAGGGGTTTGTCTGTGTGGGAACGGATACCGCACTGTTCAAAGATGAACTGGAAGCTGCCTGGGGCAGACGTCCGCTGGAAATCCACGGGGGGACCGAACCGTCCTGCCTGGGAACGGAAACCTGGAACCGAAACGGACTTGTCTTTTTCCCGGACAATGCCTTTTATGAATTTATCCCGAAGGAGGACATGCTGAGAAACGAAGCAGATCCGTCCTTCGTGCCGCGTACCTATCTGATGAATGAGGTACAGGCGAATCAGGAGTATGAAATCGTTCTGACACTGTTTAAGGGCGGTGCGTTTATGCGCTACCGGCCGGGTGACATGTATCGCTGCCTGCGGACAGTCAGTGAAAAGGAAGGCGTTATGCTCCCGCAGTTTGAATATATGGATCGGGTGCCGTCCGTCATCGACATTGCCGGGTTTACCCGCATCACGGAAGACAGCATCCGGCAGGTACTGAAGCTGTCCAGACTCCCGGTGGGAGACTGGTTCGCACTGAAGGAATACAACGGGGATAAGCGGTCGTATATGCACTTCTATGTGGAAATCGACGAGGAAACACCGGAAGCGGCATATCTGGATGAGCAGCTGATCCGGGAGCATTTTGGTGCGTATTTCCGTCACTATGACCACGATTACAATGATCTGAAAAAGCTGCTGGGGGTGGAGCCGCTGGTGGTTACCATCCTTCCGGTAGGAACACTGAAAAAATATGAAGCGCGGTATGGCAGAACCATCCGCAAGATCAATCCGTCCATGCAGGATGTGGTGGATCTGAAGTATCTTCTGGACGAAGATGCCCGGCAGGGAGGTGGAAGATGGTGACATTCCTGAATGACCTTCTGTTCACACGGATCCCGATGGTTGCGCTGTTTGCCAATGTATTCCTGCTGTTTACCCTGCTGTCGGCGAAAAAGGATGCCTCCATCCGGGCCTTTATGGGGCTTTTGGCGGCATTCCTCCTTTGGGCGGGTGGTGCGTTT
>JAEDMR010000100.1 GCA_016302925.1 Bacillota bacterium | reverse complement strand
GGATGATGACAGGACGGGGTCTTGCCAGCCGGGGCGGCTGTGCAGTGCTCCTGAAGCTTCTGGAAGAACAACCTGCCTGTGACTGCTGGTTCGTGTTTGCAGTCAGCGGAGAAAACTGGTCCCTGGTACCGGGAAAGGGCGGCATGATGGCAGCCCGGCTGCTGGAGCCGGCCATGGCAGTGCTGCTTCACGGTGTGGATACCGGTGAAGGGCCGGGCGTTCCGGCAGAAGAGATTTCCTGCCGGTGCGGCGGCGGAGCTGCCATTTCTCTTGCGGATGCGGATTTCGTGTTCGACCGGACGCTGCGGGAGAAAGTGACGTCTGCGGCGGATCAGAAAGGGGTACGGTGGCAGTTCAATTACGGCAGCAGTCAGGTGACCGGGGCGGGACGTCTGGCTTCTGCCCATACCGGATGTTGCGTGCTTCCGGTTAATCTGCCGATACGGTATCTGCAGAGCGCAGCGGGAGTCTGCTGTCTGGACGACCTTGAGAGTATGGCTGAGGTTTGCCGGCTGATGATGGAAAGGGCAGGTGAGTGCAATGAATAACAGTGAAATGCTGCGTCTGCAGAAGGCTCTCTGTGCTGCGGCGATGCCGTCGGGTTTCGAATCGCCCCAGGCAGCGGTAATCGCAGACTTCGCCGAATCCATCGGCTTCTCGGTGCAGCGGGATGTTCTGGGGAATCTGTTCTGCTTCAGGGGCTCCGTATCCGGCGGAGGGTTGATGATTGCAGCTGCCATGGATATAAAAGGATTTCTGGCGACGCATATTGCAGAAGGCAGGATAAGGTTTCAGACCATCGGATCCTTCGAAAAGCCGGAAAAGCTGGTGGACCAGCCGGTACGGTTTGAAAACGGTCTGCGAGGTGTAATCCGCAGCGATGCCTGTGAAGGAGATGCAGAAGAGAAAAAAGACGAGAAAAAAGACGTGAAGCCGGAAGAACTGTATATCCAGCTCCAGGAATCTGCAGTACGGACCGGGGATGCGGCAGTTCTGGACAGCGAGATAAAAGAATTGGAACAGGATCTGGTTCAGACACCGTATGGAGCGAATCTGGCAGGCTGCCTGGCGGTGCTGGATGCCATGGAACGGCTGCAGAAGGATGCCGCGGCTGAAGCGGTGACCTTCGTATTTCTGGCGCAGCATCAGCCTGGACGAATGGGGCTGCGGGCAGCGGTGAAACGGATATCGCCGGAAACCTGTATCCTTTGCGGCGGTGCAGAGGCCGCTGCGGCAGCGGGAGAATATGGAAGTCGTGAAGCGGAAGAGAGTCCTTCGGAAGAAAAACATCCTGTGGATGTGGAAATTGGTGCCGGTCCTGTCATCCGTTTCCGTGAAAAGCTGCAGGCCAGTGACGAGGAAACCTGCCGTCGGCTGATCCGGGCTGCAGAGCAGGCCGGAATCGCTTGGCAGGGAGAAGCTCGGAACCGGGACATGAGCGGCGCCATCGAAGCCATGTCCGCCGGAAGCCGACCGGGTGTCGGCTGGCTGGGCGTACCGGTACGAAATGCCGGACCATTTGAAGCAGTCTACAGCATGGACGAAGTGAGCCGGTGCGGCCAGGTGCTGGCGGCACTGTGCAGGCTGGAATAATAGAAAAACAGATCTTGACGAAAGAGGGCGGATGTCGCATTATCGGAAAATATCCGTTAGAGCGGCGTCCCTCTTTCCTTCGAATGAAAAATGGCAGCACGGATTTTGGTCAGTATCATTGCCTGCGCGAATTAAACCCTGCGAAAATAGGCATATGCGCAAATCAGCCATTGCTTAAACTGAGGTTGTATGGAATCCTGAAATTCCCGAATTCATACAACATTGCTCCCATGTCTCCTTGGCGGGTGAACGCTTTTGGATGTGGAGGTAAGAGAATCCGTGCATTGCAGGAACGGAACAATGTGGCACATTCCTATAACCAGGAAATTGCACGTGGAACCGTGAAAAGGGCGAAAGAGGAGTTTTACCCTCTGTTCTGTGAACTGAAGAAAGAAATCGATGAAAAATGGCTGTAAAACGGCAGCCGCAATATAGGAAATAAGAATCCCCGTGAAATGGATGTAAATCCGTCTCCGGGGATTTTATAGTGCAGTTTTTTAATTAGAACGGCTTCAGCGTTCCGTTGAAAATGAGGTAGAGCGACAGCATCGCCAGGACCACCAGGGCGGTAGCAAGGAAGCTCTCGTACCGGAAACGGAAGGTGGGTTCATGGCGCTCCTGTTTGCCCAGAGCGAAGATCAGGATCCCCGGCGCATAGAGAATGGAGGATATCAGAAGCTGGTCGGACCCGGTGGAATACAGCATCCAGAAACCGTAGATACTGCCGACGATGGCAAAGAGCCAGGCGGACAGATTTTGCGGAGTGCCGGCACGGGCGGAAGTAATCACCACCTTCAGATAGTACAGGGCGCTGAGCAGATACGGCACCATGATCATGGTGGCACTCATGTAGTAGAACACCTGATAGGTGGAGTCGCTGAAGAGGCTGACAATGAGGAACAGCTGCACCAGTCCGTTGGTCAGGAACAGGGAGAAGGACGGAGAACCGACATCGTTGGAACGGGCGAAGGCCTTCATGAAAACCCCCTGCTGGGCAGCGGAGTACGGGCAGTCGGCGGCCAGAATGGTCCATCCCAGCAGTGCACCGGCCAGGGACAGTATCACCCCGAGGTTCACCAGCCAGGCACCCCACGGACCAATGGCGACCTGCAGAATGGATGCCATCTGCGGATTCGGCAGTGCAGCCAGCTCCCGAGTAGTCATGACGCCCATGCTGAGGACCGCCACCATGACATAGATGGCCAGAATGCCGAGGAAACCGGTGAGGGAGGCTTTACCCACATCGCTGGTGCGGCGGGCGCGGCCGGAGAGGACCACGGCACCTTCCACGCCGATAAAGGACCAGACAGTGGCAGATGTGGTGGCTTTCACCTGATCGGCAAGAGGAAGACCCAGTGTCTGATTGGCGCTGGCGGTGTCATTTCCCCAGAAGTTGTCCATGAAAATGTCCGGATCAAAGGCGCGGACGAAAATCACCGCCACGATGAAGACCAGGATCGGAATCATTTTGCTGATGGTGGTGATAATATTCAGGAATGCGGCTTCTTTCACGCCCCGCAGAACCAGCCAGTTGATGAGCCAGATGAGGATGGAGGCACAGATTACGGAAGTCAGGTTGCTGCCGTTTCCGAAGACTGGGAAGAAGTAGCCCAGGGCACCGAAAAGAAGCGTGGTGTAGGATACGTTGCAGAGCAGGGCGCTGACCCAGTAGCCCCAGGCGGAGTTGAAGCCGACAAACTCGCCGAAGCCTTCCCGGGCGTAGCTGTAGACGCCGTTGGTCAGGTCTGGCCTTACCCGATTGAGGCCAAAGAAGCACATCATCAGGCCGAACATGCCGATGCCGCAGATGGCCCAGCCGATGAGGACGCTGCCGGTGTGTGCGCCGCTGGCTGCCATGTCTCCTGCGGTGGTGAAGATGCCGCCGCCGATGGTGGAGCCGATGATCATGGCGGTGAGTTTCGTGAAGCTGAGGGACTCGTCCTGCGGAATCTGCGGGCTATCCTTCAATGGACCGTCCTGCACCGGGCCGCCGTTGTGATTGGAATCATTCATAAGAAACCTCCATAAGTAAATGCATTCAGTAAACTGTATGGGGGATAGTATGCCCGAAAAAAAGCGTTTTATTCGTTTCACGACAGGGACTGTATCGGGCATGTTTTTTTGTCCACCCTCCTTGCAGACCACTATATGTAGTGATATAATATCTTCTGTTACAAAAGATATTGTATAAATTGTTTCTGAAAATAAAAGGAGGAAGACCATGCCGGTGGGAGAGATCAGCAAAAACGCCATGACCGTGCTGGAAAAGCGGTATCTGGCCAAGGATGAAAACGGAGTGCTTACGGAAACGGTGGAGGACATGTTTCGCAGGGTGGCGGACACCATCGCATCTGCCGATACCAACTATGATAATACGGCAGATATAAAGAAGCTCAGTGACGATTTTTATGAAATGATGACGGAACTGCGGTTCCTGCCCAATTCGCCGACACTGATGAATGCCGGTCGGGTGCTGGGACAGCTTTCTGCCTGCTTCGTGCTGCCGGTGGAAGACAGCATGGAAGGAATCTTTGACTCCGTGAAGAATGCAGCGCTGATTCATAAATCCGGCGGCGGCACCGGCTTTTCTTTTTCCCGGCTGCGGCAGAGCGGTTCGGCAGTGCGCAGTACCGGCGGTGTGGCAAGCGGTCCCATCAGCTTTATGAAAGTGTTCAATGCGGCCACGGAGGCCGTGAAGCAGGGAGGCACCAGAAGAGGCGCAAATATGGGGGTTTTGCGGATTGATCATCCGGACATTCTGGAGTTCATCAACTGCAAGGCAGACAATAAGGAAATCACCAATTTCAATATCAGCGTGGGCATTACTGAGGCCTTTATGGAGGCGGTAGAGGGCCACAGCGATTACGACCTGATCGATCCGAAGACCAAGCAGGCCGTCGGCCATCTCAGTGCGGAGAAGGTCTTCGATATGATCGTGGACCATGCCTGGAAAAACGGAGAGCCGGGCATCATCTTCCTGGATCGTCTGAACCGGGATAATGTGATCCCGACCATGGGCGAGATCGAAAGCACCAACCCGTGCGGTGAGCAGCCGCTGCTGCCGTATGAAAGCTGCAATCTGGGCTCCATCAATCTGGTGAAAATGCTCCGAAAGACACTGATCGGCTATGAATTTGACTTCCGGCTGCTGGGAGAAACCGTGGAAACGGCCGTGCACTTCCTGGACAATGTCATCGATGTGAACAACTACCCGCTGGATAAGATCGCAGAAACCACCCGTGCTTCCCGAAAGATCGGTCTGGGTGTCATGGGCTGGGCCGATGCACTGCTGATGCTGGGTATTCCGTACAATTCGGCAGAGGCTGCAGCGCTGGCAGAACGGGTCATGGGATATATCGAAAATACGGGACATGCCGCCAGTGCGAAGCTGGCGAAGAAGCGCGGCACCTTCCCATTGTTTACGGTCAGCACCATGAAGGATGGCGTGGCAATGCGAAATGCTACCGTGACCACCATCGCGCCGACCGGAACCCTGTCCATCATCGCAGGCTGTTCCTCTGGCGTGGAACCTGTCTTTGCCTATGCGTTTATCCGCAATATCATGGATGGCACGGAAATGATTGAAGTGAACCCGGTGCTGACGGAAAAGCTGAAGGAGCTGGGGTTATATAACGACCGCATTCTTCGCAAAATCGTCAAAGAAGGAACCATTGCTCACGTCGAGGATATTCCGGAAGAAGTGCGTCGTGTGTTTGTCTGTGCTCACGATATCGAACCTGTTGATCATATCCGCATGCAGGCTGCCTTCCAGCGGCATACGGACAATGCTGTATCGAAGACGGTCAACTTCCCGAAGGAAGCTACCCGCAGCGATGTGCGGGACGTCTATATGCTGGCATATAAAGAAGGATGCAAGGGCGTGACCATCTACCGTGACGGCAGCCGCGAAGAGCAGGTGCTGAATATCGGACAGGTGAACCATGAAAGCGAAAACGCCGGTGCCGGAGCGCCGCAGAGCCCGCAGTGGACAGCAGACCTGCCGGGTTATGGCCATATCGAGCCGCGTCCGCGTCCGGATGTGACCCGGGGCTTCACGGAGAAGGTGAAGATCGGCTGCGGCAGTCTGTATGTGACTGTAAATTATGATGAGAACGGCATCTGTGAAGTATTCACCAGTACCGGAAAGGCCGGCGGCTGCCCGAGCCAGAGCGAAGCGACGGCCCGTCTGGTTTCCGTGGCCCTGCGCAGCGGCATTTCCATCAACGAGGTCTATGATCAGCTGAAGGGCATCCGCTGTCCGTCCACCATCCGCCAGCAGGGCATGAACTGCACATCCTGCCCGGACGCCATCGCGAAAGTGGTGATGAAAGTATCCAGACTGATTGAAGACCAGCCGAAGGAACCGGCTGCACCGATGGTGAAACCGGAAAAGAAGCTGCCGGTACAGGCTGCAGAGGTTCCGTCTTCGGCCAGTGAAATCCATGCCTGTCCGGAATGCGGCAGCGTGGTGGAGCATGAAGGCGGCTGCGTCATCTGCAGAAACTGCGGATTTTCCAAATGCGGCTGATGTCATAAAGTGAAGATTCTTCGAATAACCCGGCTGTTTACGAACGCCGGGTTTTGTGTTAAAATAAAGTGTTAGCGCATGCTGAGACCCTGTCGTGAGGCAGGGCAGCCGCTGCACTATGAATTTCGAAAGGAGCATGAGGAATATGATTCAGTTAGATGCGATCAAAACCGAAATTCCGGCCCTGCGGCCCATTCTGACGGAAGTCGGTGACTCTCTTTGACCTGGCGAAACTGCGAGCCGAATTAGAGAGAACCAGCCGGGAGATCGAGCAGGAGGATTTCTGGAACAATTTAGAATACGCGCAGAAGGTCATGCGCGAAAAGAAGAATATGGAAGATACCCTGGCCGAGTATGAAGGCCTGGAGAAGAGCCTGAATGATGTGAGCGAGCTGATTGAGCTGGCGGAGATGGAAGAAGAGGGCGGCGCCGGCCAGGAGGAACTGGCGGTCATGACCGAAGAAATCGAGGAACTCTTCGCAAGCTTCAAGGAACATCTGGAAGAGATGCGGCTGCGGACCCTGCTGACGGGAAAATACGATCACTGCAATGCCATCGTTTCCATCCATGCGGGAACCGGCGGCGTGGACGCCATGGACTGGGCGGAAATGCTGCTGCGAATGTACACTCGCTGGTGTGATAAGAAGGGATATACAGTAAAGATGCTGGATTTGCAGGATGACACAGAAGCCGGCATCAAGAGTGCCACCTTCCTGGCAGAAGGAGACAATGCCTACGGGTATCTGAAAAATGAGAAAGGGGTGCACCGTCTGGTGCGGATCTCGCCGTTCAATGCGGCAGGAAAGCGGCAGACGTCGTTTGCCATGCTGGAAGTGACGCCGGAACTGGATGATGAAATCCATGTAGACATCGATCCGGAAGACCTGCGCATTGACACGTACCGAAGCAGCGGCGCCGGCGGGCAGCACGTAAACAAGACGGATTCCGCGATCCGGATCACCCATCTGCCCACCAATATCGTGGTAACCTGTCAGAACGAGAGAAGCCAGCACCA
>JAEDMR010000099.1 GCA_016302925.1 Bacillota bacterium | reverse complement strand
CGGCCGGAGAAGAATACTGTAGGACGCATGCTGAGGCTGGGATTTCCTGTGGCACTGCAGGAGGGGCTGGTAGGGATTTCCTTCCTGGTCATCGCAGCCATCGTCAACAGTCTGGGCGTCATTCCTTCTGCCGGTGTGGGCGTGGCAGAGAAGGTCTGCAGCTTCATCATGCTGGTGCCATCGTCCTTTTCGCAGGCTCTGTCGGCTTTCGTGGCGCAGAACATCGGTGCGGGTAAGCCGGCACGGGCTCGCCGTGCCATGGCCTGGGGCATGGGAGCATCGCTGGCAGTGGGTATCCTGATGTTTTCTGTCACGTTCTTTCGCGGCGATCTGCTGGCGGCTATTTTCACAGCGGACCGACAGGTGGTGCTGGCTGCGGCGGACTATCTGAAAGCCTATGCCATCGATACCATGATTGTGGCATTTCTCTTCTGCTATATCGGTTATTTCAACGGCTGCGGCAAAACGACGCTGGTCATGGTGCAGGGAATTGTGGGTGCTTTCGGTGTGCGGATCCCGGTATCCTGGTTCATGAGCCGCCTGCAACCGGTTTCGCTGTTTCATATCGGCCTGGCTACGCCGTGCTCCACCGTGATGCAGATCATCCTATGCACCGCGTATTTTCTGTGGATGCTGCGGCGGGAAAAGGCGGGAGCAGAGGATGAAGGATATGGAGAAAAGTAAAATCTGGAGACAGGAGCTTACATTCTCAGTGCGAACGATCCGATTGGCGGGTTGGAGAGATTTCTGCAAGTCAGAATGGACGCCAATGGAAGTTTTTTTCTGGAGTTGGCGTGTATAGATAATCTAGGTATGCACTCAAATGGGCAATTATTTCACAGAAAATCGAGGATATATCTTTTTGAAGAAATAATTATAAGTAAATTCGAATAAAAATACCAAATCTTTCAGCAAGAAAAAACGAAATAATAATTTTTCCATTAATATAACATGATTTTTACTATACCCAGATAATTCGGGGACGCCAATTGAATCGGATCGATCCGTTTGGCGTCCCTTTTTGTTTGCAAAAAAGGATTGGAAGCTCTGACAGCGTGAGATCCTCTGTATGCAGTGCATATTTTCTACGTCCCGAAATGACCGTTCCCCTGCAATCAGTATTTCACTGGGCTACCATATGCCCTGCCGAAATACATGCACATTCTTTATCAGTTGTATCATACGAATCCCTCCCATTCTTTGTATGCTTTTATATTAGGAAGAATAAGAGCACGTGTCAAGGGAAACAGGAACTGGAAATGCAGAAATAGGCATACTACACAAAAACGCTGCAAATTCGGCAGGAATCCCCTTTTTTTGGCCTGGAAAAGTCGAAAAGAAGGGGGTTGCGTTGACTGCCAGCGCAGTTTTTTTTGAGATTTTTGATAGAATATCATACATATTTTCCAGATTTTATGCAATAATGCGAAGATAATCATGGATTCGCAAAGGGTATGCCCCCTTCTTTTGGGAATTTTTTTGTCAAAAAGAGGGGGTTATATAAAACTAACCTCATGGACGGGGCTGCTGGTGCATTCACTGGGTGTTCGTCGGGTGCTTCCCGCATTTTCACGCCGTTTTCACCGTCTTTTTCGTGTCCTTTTTCTTGACGCAAAAGGCGGGATATACTATAATATTACTGTAAAAATCAAAAGCTGCTGCGACTGACGGAAATAATGTGGAGTACCACGAAGGAGCAGGAGTTATAAGTAAGTAGTCGACCGTCTGGGCAGTTCTATGTGATACAAGGGATAGAACTGTCCATTTTTATTTGAATGCACCCGCAGGAGCGGAGACTGCCGGACAGGCCCGTTCCGATGGAAGTGCTGTGAAACAGAAACATGAAACAGAAACAGGAGGAGACAAGATGAAAAAAATCGGTATCATCATGGGAAGCGACAGCGATCTTCCAGTCGTAGAAAAAGCATTTGACATTCTGGACGAATTCGGCGTGCCGTTTGAAGTCCACGTACTGTCCGCACACCGGACACCGGACGCGGCGGCGGATTTTGCGAAGAACGCGAGAGAAAAAGGAATCGGCGTGATCATTGCAGCGGCAGGAAAGGCAGCCCATCTGGCAGGAGCCATGGCAGCTCACAGTACCCTTCCGGTCATCGGCATTCCGGTGAAGTCCTCCACCCTGGACGGACTGGACGCACTCCTTTCTACCGTACAGATGCCAAGCGGCATGCCGGTAGCAACCGTAGCCATTGACGGTGCAGCCAACGCAGGACTGCTGGCCGTGCAGATTTTGGCGGTTGAGGATGAGAATCTGGCAGAGAAGCTGACAGCCTACCGGAAGAAGGCCACCGAAAAGGTACTGGGAAAGAATGCGGCCATCGAAGAAAAGTATAATAAAGTTTCCGAAGTTTCCACGGCGGAAGACCTGGAAATGCCGGACGTTTACTAAAAGATAATAAGAAAGAGGAGACAAGAGACCAATGGAAAAAAGAGAACAGATGTATGAAGGAAAAGCCAAAAAAGTATTCGCAACCGATGATGCAAACTACTGCATCGTGTCCTATAAGGACGACGCCACCGCATTTAACGGCCTGAAGAAGGGCACCATCAGCGGCAAGGGCGTGGTGAACAACAAGATGAGCAACTACCTGATGCAGCTGCTGGAAAAGGAAGGCGTGCCGACCCACTATGTGGAAGAATTAAATGACCGTGAAACCGTCGTAAAGAAGGTTTCCATCGTGCCGCTGGAAGTGATCATCCGCAACGTGGCTGCCGGTTCTTTCTCCAAGCGTCTGGGCGTGGAAGAAGGCACTGCCCTGAAGACCACCATCCTGGAATTCTGCTACAAGAACGACGACCTGGGCGATCCGATGGTCAACGATTATCACATCCTGGCCATGGGTTATGCCACCGAAGAGGATCTGAACACCATCAAGACCCTGACCTTCAAGATCAACGAATTCCTGAAGGATTTCTTCAAGAAGATCAACGTGGACCTGATCGACTTCAAGATCGAGTTCGGCAAGACTGCGGACGGACAGATTGTTCTGGCAGACGAGATTTCTCCGGACACCTGCCGTTTCTGGGATGCAACCACCCACGAAAAACTGGATAAAGACCGATTCAGAAGAGACCTGGGCGGCGTGGAAGACGCATATCAGGAAATGATGAAGAGAATTTTCGGCTAACGATTTTTCAATGCTGACGGAAAGAGAGACTAGAAAGAAATGGACAAACTGAGAGAAGAATGCGGCGTTTTTGGTGTTTTTTCTGATAAGACGGAGGACCTGGCCCGCTCCTGCTATTACGGACTGTACGCACTGCAGCACCGGGGCCAGGAAAGCTGCGGCATCGTGGTCAACGATGATGGCGTGTTCCACGACTATAAGGACGTAGGACTGGTAAACGATGTGTTTACGCATGATGTACTGAAAAGCCTGGGCGCGGGAAACATTGCCGTGGGTCATGTGCGGTACGGAACCACCGGGGCGGGAGGCCGTCTCAACGCCCAGCCCATCGTGGTCAATCACGTGAAAGGCCGCATGGCGCTGGCCCATAACGGAAATCTGACCAATTCCTACGAGCTGCGGGAGGAACTGGAGATGAACGGCTCCATCTTCCATACCACCAGCGATACGGAGGTCATTTCCTACATCATTACCAAGGAGCGAATTTCCTCGCCGTCCATTGAAGAGGCGGTGAACCGGGCCATGCACCGGCTGAAGGGCGCATATTCTCTCGTGATCATGTCACCATCCAAACTGATTGCAGCCAGGGATGAGCATGGATTCCGTCCGCTTTGCTACGGCAGAACAGGAAACGGAGACTATGTGGTGGCTTCCGAAAGCTGTGCGCTGGATTCGGTGGGAGCTACCTTCATCCGGGATATCGAGCCGGGTGAAATTCTGGTGTTCGCCAGAGACGGCATCCGCTCCATCCGGGACCACTGCGGCAAAGAAAAGCAGACCATGTGCGTGTTCGAGTATATCTACTTCGCACGGCCGGATTCGGTCATCGACGGATACTCGGTGCATAATGCCCGTCTCCGTGCCGGTAAGTTCCTGGCCCAGACCCATCCGGTGGAAGCCGACGTGGTCATCGGTGTGCCGGACTCCGGACTGGACGCAGCCCTGGGATATGCCCAGGAATCCGGAATTCCGTACGGCATAGGCTTTATCAAAAATAAATATATCGGCAGAACCTTCATTTCCCCGGGACAGGCAAACCGGGAGGATAAAGTGAAGATCAAGCTGAATACCATTTCCGAAACGGTGAAGGGAAAACGTGTGGTGATGGTGGATGACTCCATCGTGCGGGGAACCACCTGCGGGCCGATCATACGGCTGCTGCGGGAAGCCGGCGCGAAGGAAGTCCACATGCGGGTTTCCGCACCGCCGTTTACCGATCCGTGTTACTATGGTGTGGACATCGACTCGAAGGACAGACTGATTGCCAACCATCACACCATCGATGAAATCAGACAGATTATCGGCGCAGACAGCCTTGGATACCTGACATTGGAGGATGTGGTGCGGCTGACGGCAGATGACGATACAGACCGGTTCTGTACCGCCTGCTTCAGCGGAAAGTACCCGACCCAAGTGCCGACCAATATGAGAAAAAACAGATTTGAAGGAAAAATATCCGAACGATCCGAAAGAGAGGAAGAAAAAGAATGAAAAGTCAGAGTGAAAGCTATAAGGCAGCAGGTGTAGATATTACCGCCGGTTACAAGGCTGTGGAACTGATGAAGGAACATATCGCCAGAACACTGACCGGCCAGGAGCTGTCCGGCATCGGCGGCTTCGGCGGCCTGGTGGAACTGGACATGACCGGCATCACGAAACCGGTACTGGTCAGCGGCACCGACGGCGTAGGCACCAAGCTGAAGATCGCCTTCCTGATGGACAAGCATGATACGGTAGGTATCGACTGCGTGGCCATGTGCGTTAACGATATCATCTGCTGCGGCGCCAAACCGCTCCTGTTCCTGGATTACATCGCCTGCGGCAAGAATTATCCGGAAAAGATTGCACAGCTGGTTGCCGGCGTGGCAGAAGGCTGCGTTCAGTCCGGGGCATCCCTGACCGGCGGTGAAACCGCAGAAATGCCGGGCTTCTATCCGGAGGACGAATACGATCTGGCCGGCTTCGCAGTGGGCGTGGTCGACAAAGACAAGATCCTGGACAACACCAAGGTAAAAGAAGGCGATGTGATTATCGCCCTGCCGTCCAGCGGCGTACACTCCAACGGCTTCTCTCTGGTACGGAAAGTCTTCGACGTGGAAAACGCAGATCTGAAATCTCCGGTGGAAGCACTGGGCGGCAAGTCCCTGGGCGAAACCCTGCTGACACCGACCAAAATCTATGTAAAACCGGTTCTGGCACTGCTGAATGCCGTGGAAGTAAAGGCAATCTCCCACATCACCGGCGGCGGCTTCTATGAAAATATTCCAAGATCCCTGCCGAAGGGCTGCAGCGCCAAGATCAAAAAGGACGACGTAAAGGTTCTGCCGATCTTCAAGCTGCTGGCGGAAACCGGCAATATTCCGGAGCGGGATATGTTCAACACCTACAACATGGGCGTAGGCATGTCCATCGTGGTCTCCGCGGAGGATGCGGAAAAGGCACTGGAAGTGCTGAAGGCAAACGGCGAGGATGCTTATGTCATGGGCGAAATCGTAAAGGGTGACGAAGGAGTCATCTTATGGTAGGCGGCGCAAAATCCACCGTCCCGGATTCTTCTCCGGCCGCCGCAGGCGGCCGTAAGACCCGGATTGCCGTCCTGGTTTCCGGCGGCGGCACCAACCTGCAGGCGCTGATCGATGCCCAGGGGAGCGTGATCACCGACGGTGAAATCGTCCTGGTCATCGCCAATAACAGCAAGGCATACGCCCTGGAACGGGCGGCGAAGGCCGGCATTGACTCTGCCGTGATCCTGAAAAAAGAACTGGGAAGCCAGGAAGCTTTCGAAGCAGCCATCATCGGGAAACTGGAAGAATACGATGTGGACTTTCTGATTCTGGCCGGATTCATGACCATCCTCAGCGAGGATTTCACCCGTAGATACGAAAAGCGGATCATCAATGTGCATCCGTCCCTGATCCCGAGGTTCTGCGGGGAAGGGTTCTACGGACTGAAGGTGCACGAGGCCGTTCTGGCAGCCGGGGAAACGGTGACCGGCGCCACGGTGCACTTCGTCAATGAGATTCCTGACGGAGGCGAGATCATCCTCCAGAAAGAAGTGGCGGTGCAGCCGGGCGACACGCCGGAAGTGCTGCAGAAACGGGTGATGGAGCAGGCAGAGTGGATCATCCTGCCCCGTGCAGCCCAGATGCTCAGCGAGAAGCTGAAGAAGGAGAGAGCATAAATGAACGTATATGAAACCCCAACCTTTCAGAAGGTGGTTGAGAATAACAGCTATGTAGGCCGCGGCGTGCTGCTGGGAAAGACCCCGGACGGCAAGCAGGCAGTCACCGCCTATTTCATCATGGGCCGGTCCGAAAACAGCCGCAACCGGGTATTCCGGGAAGAGGGCGATGACATTACCATTTATCCGTTTGACGCATCCAAAGTGGAGGATCCTTCCCTGATCATCTACTCCCCGATCCGCATGTATGAAAACAAGCTGATCGTCACCAACGGAGACCAGACCGACACCATCTACGAAGGACTGAAGGAAGGTAAGTGCTTCCGCCAGTCTCTGAAGACCAGAGAGTTCGAGCCGGACGGTCCCAACTGGACACCGAGAATCAGCGGTATGATCACCTTCGGAGACGGTGACTTCACCTATGAAATGAGTATTTTGAAGAGTGGCGATGCAGAAGGCTCCTTCTGCAACCGGTTCACCTATGATTACGGCAGCAAGGCCGGACTGGGTCACCTGATTCACACTTATATGGGAGACGGAAATCCGCTGCCGACCTTCCAGGGCGAGCCGGAGCGGGTGGCGATTCCGCAGGACATCGACGCATTCACGAAAGAAATCTGGGAAAGCCTCAATGAGGACAATAAGATTTCCCTCTATGTCCGCTATACGGATTTGGAAACCGGAACGTATGAGTGCAGGCTGATCAACAAGCACGAGTTATAAAAACGGGAGAGAAAGATAGCATGAAAGAATTTCAGTTAAAATACGGATGCAATCCGAACCAGAAGCCGGCGCGGATCTATATGGCCGATGACAGCGAACTGCCGATCACCATTCTCAATGGCCGCCCGGGCTACATCAACTTCCTGGATGCCCTGAACTCCTGGCAGCTGGTAAAAGAAATCAAAGAAGCGCTGAACATGCCATGCGCCACATCCTTTAAGCATGTGAGCCCGACCTCCGC
>JAEDMR010000098.1 GCA_016302925.1 Bacillota bacterium | reverse complement strand
ATCCAAGCTGGTGGCCACCGGTGCGAAGTTTGAGGATGTCTACCTGACCTTCCAGGAATATTTCGAAAAGCTGGGGAAGGACAGCAGCCGCTGGGGCAAGCCGGTATCGGCGCTGCTGGGCGCACTGAAGGCACAGCTGGGTCTGGGCATTGCAGCCATCGGCGGTAAGGACTCCATGTCCGGTACTTTCGAGCAGCTGACCGTACCGCCTACCCTGGTATCCTTCGCAGTAACCGATGAACATGTGGATCATATCATTTCGCCGGAATTCAAGGAAGCCGGTCACAAGGTATATCTGCTGAAGCCGGAGCTGGATGAAGAGGGTCTGCCGACGGCAGAATCTCTGATGAAGCGGTATGACCAGGTCTTCGCACTGACCTCCGCCGGCAAGGTGGTTTCCGCTTGGACGCCGGGATTCGGCGGCATTGCAGAAGGCGTGCTGAAGATGGCCATCGGAAACGAGCTGGGCTTCCGGTATGAAGAAAGCATTTCCGACGAAGAAATCTTCGGCTATAACTACGGTGCCTTCCTGCTGGAAGCAGCAGAGGACGCAGAAATGCCGGCAGGGGCGATTTTGCTCGGAAGCGTGACGGCAGACTATGCCATCGCCCGGGGCGAAGAAAGCCTGTGCCTGAATGCACTGGAAAAAGCATACGAAGAAAAACTGGAACCGGTATTCACCTGCAATCTGGAAATGCCGGGCAAAGAAATCGAAACCTTCACATATACTTGTAAGGAAGGCGAACGCAAGGTGATCGCACCGGCTCTGAAGACGGCACGTCCGAAGGTTCTGATTCCTGCGTTCCCTGGCACCAACTGCGAATACGATACCGCTATGGTGATGGAAAAGGCCGGTGCGGAAGCAGAAATTTTCGTGGTGCGCAACCTGACCAGTGAAGCGGTAGCCCGGTCCGTGGAAGAGTTTGCGGCTAAGCTGAAGACGGCGCAGATGGTGTTCATCCCAGGCGGCTTCTCCGGCGGCGACGAACCGGACGGTTCCGGCAAGTTCATTACTGCCTTCTTCCGCAACGAGATGATCAAGGAAGGCGTCACCGACCTGCTGGAAAACAGAGACGGTCTCATGGCGGGTATCTGCAACGGCTTCCAGGCACTGATCAAGCTGGGTCTGGTGCCTTACGGCAAGATCATCGACACCGATGAAAACTGCCCGACCCTGACTTACAACACCATCGGACGCCATCAGTCCAAGCTGGTTCGCACCAGAATCGCCTCCAACAAATCTCCGTGGCTGGCAGCTACCCAGCCGGGTGAGATTTATACAGTGGCAATTTCTCACGGCGAAGGTCGATTCCTGGCAAGCGACGACATGGTACGGCAGCTGGCTGCAAACGGACAGATTGCCACCCAGTATGTGGATTTCGAAGGCAAGCCGACGGATCAGATTCAGTTTAATCCGAACAATTCCGTCTGCGCCATCGAGGGCATTACCTCCCCGGACGGCCGGGTATTGGGCAAGATGGGCCACTCCGAGCGTATCGGATACGGCCTGTATAAGAATGTGATCGGTGAATTCGACATGAAGATGTTCGAATCCGCAGTGAAATACTTTAAGTAATCTGCTGTGAAATTGCGGGAGGCTTTTTATGATAAAGATTGATTCTGAAAAATGCGTCGGGTGCCTTCAGTGCACCCGCGTATGTATCTGGACGATTCTCGAGGCCAGAGATGGCTGGCCGGTGGTGCTGGAGGATAAGGCCGTCGGCTGTGCGAAGTGCATGCACTGCGGGATCGTCTGCCCGGAAGGCGCCATTACGTTTGGCGACAGCCCCATGATGATTTCCGAAGAAAAGCCGGTGGTGTCTGACACCTTCGGCGAGGATTTGGAGAGCTTCCTGCTGACACGCCGTTCCTACCGGGATTTCCGGGAGGAGCCGGTGGATCCGGCTGTAATCTGTCATGCACTGGAAACGGCAGCCTGGGCACCCAGCGCCAAGAACCAGCACCCCGCGAAGTATATCGTAATCCAGGGGCGGGAAAAGCTAGACGCCATCATGGCCGATATTCTGGCCTGGCTGAAGGAAACCGGGCAGAGTCCGGAGGTGGTCTCCGAATATGCCCGGGGAAATAACATGGTGCTGGGAAAGGCCAATACGGTCATCCTGGCATACGCCAGGGACCGGGCAATCAACCCTGCCGTGGATACTGCACTGGCGCTGGACTATGCGGACCTGATGCTCCAGGCGAAGGGACTGGGCACCTGCTGGGCCGGCTATCTGACCCGTTTTGCCAACACCATTCCTGCGCTGCAGGAGTACTTCGGCATTCCGGAAAAGCACAGCTTTTACGGCGGACTCCTGGTGGGCTGGCCGAAGGAAGACTATCTGTACATTCCGGAACGAGTGAAGCGGGCGGATATTACGATGAAATAGAATGCACAAAATATGTGCGCCGGGCTGTTTCGGCAGAAATGGGGTGAATGGATTTTGAGGGAAAATAAAGAAAATATAGAAAATAAAGGAAGCGGGCTGGCTTTTCGGGAGATTTTGCTGCTGATCCTCATCGGTGCGGCAGCGTTCGTGGGGCTGTCCCATCTGGATATTGTGGGGACGAAGATCTGGGCTGTGGTCAGCCTGTTTATGCCGCTAATTGTAGGCGGTGTCATCGCATTCATCCTGAACGTACCGATGCATTTCTTCGAGAAGCAGTGTGACCGTCTCGGCAGCCGCAAGGGTCTTCACTTCCTTGGCCGGTGCAAAGGGCCGGTCTGTCTGGTGGTGACCCTTGTGTTGTTCGTCATGGTGATCAGCTTCATTTCCGGCGTAATCTTTCCGAATCTGGCAGATTCCATACGGACGCTGGTGATGGGCGTTATGGAAGAGTATCCGAAGTGGCTGGCCTATCTGAAAGCCCATCACATCGATACATCGATGATCGAAAACGCTCTGAACCGAATCGATGTCAAGTCCATTCTGGGTGAACTGCAGAGCAATATGGGTACCATCCTGTCTACTGCAGGAACTGCCGCCGGCAGTGTGGTCAGCGTGCTGTCAAACATCGGCTTTGGCATGGTATTCGCCATCTATATTCTGCTGAATAAGAAGAAGCTGGGCCAGCAGGCAAAAAAGCTGGCATATGCCTATCTGAAAAAATCCTGGGCGGATAAAATCTGCGATATCGCCAGTCTGTCCTACAAGACTTTCAGCAGCTTCCTGTCCGGACAGTGTCTGGAAGCGGTGATTCTGGGCGGCATGTTCTGCGTGGCGCTTCTGGTGGGCGGCTTCCCGTGTGCCATCACCATCGGCGTCATCATCGGCGCCATGGCATTGATTCCGTTTGTGGGAGCATTCATCGGCCTGGTGTTCGGTATTCTGCTGATTCTGGTGGAAGCACCGGCAAAGGTACTGTGGTTTATCATCCTATTCTTCGTGGTGCAGCAGATCGAAGGCAACCTGATCTATCCGAAGGTTGTAGGCGGCTCGGTGGGCCTTCCGCCGATCTGGACCCTGCTGGCCGTGGTGGTCGGCGGAAGCGTGTCCGGCATCTTCGGTATCATCGTCTTCATTCCGCTGTTCTCCGTTCTGTACGCCCTGCTTCGCCGCAGCGTCTACAGCCGGCTTGCGCGGAAGAAGATCGAGATTTGAGGTGCAGCCTGGTGCAGGCTGGTGCAGGCTGGACCTGCGCCTGTCCGGTGCAGAAAGCAACCTGAAATGAAAAAACACACCGTACAGGTTGACGTTCTCCTGTACGGAATCTGCATGGGACCTTACCGCCAGCAGCCTGACGGGCAGACACGAAAAAAATATCAAAATATTTATAAAAAAATGAAAAAAGTGCTTGCTTTTTGGAGATAAGGGTAGTATAATAAATCTTGCGTTCGGCAAAGAATGCAAATAAAAAGTGAATATGCGGTCTTGGCGGAATTGGCAGACGCGCACGGTTCAGGTCCGTGTGGGAGACCATGGGGGTTCGAATCCCTTAGACCGCACCAGAGAAAATTGAAGTCTTCGGACTTCAATTTTTTTTATGCCATCGGGAAGGGTTTCGAACCCGTTTCATTTGGACTGCTCCCACTCCGCGGTATTGGTCGGAAGACCGAGATCCTCGCCGGTTCGGTAAAGCGTAATCGCAATGTCCGGCTCAAACGGCTTGTACAGCTCAAAAGGCACTTTGTCCAGGAAATAGACGCAGTGTTTTTGTAGAGACTCTGCACTGCCTGGTAGACGATCTCTTCTGTTTCACCATTTTTACAGAAAAATTTGCACAGACCATCCATCGTCACATAATATTTTTTGTGGGATTCTTCGCCATGCGTCTCTCTTGGAGAGAGATCCCTTGTTACCAGTGCCTTCCCCGTGACGATATTAAGGATATTTTTTTCGAGGGACGGAAGACTTTCCTTGTCCTGCAGAACCCCAAAAAAGCTCGGTATCTGGTACGGCAGGTTTTCCGATTCTGTGCAGGGAACAACGAAAGGCCATAGAGAAACCTGATCTAAAATGGAAGAGATGGCTTCCTGCCGGGTGTTTCCGTTTCCCTTCAAAAAGAGATGCCCGTCTAACAGATTCTGCAGCACTTTGGCTGCACGAAGCGGATGGCAAGGCATGTTCCGCAGTGGTACGCTGCTTCCTTTTTTTGATGCATTGAACGATTCAAACGTTTTGCAAAATCCGGACGATTCTGCAGTGAGCGTAAGAAAAAGAGCAGATGTATTCGCGTCTATCTTTGATTCAACCTGTTCGTCATCACCAATCATGAAAGCAATGACACAGCAGGGGGATACAGTTGAGACACACAAGAATTACAGATACAGAACGGTTCTGGTTTGAAAAAAATCAGCATTTTTTGAATGAAAAATCTCCAACTGTAACCGAAACTGTAACCGTAACCGGAATATGGTATACTAAGAATGTAACTTGACCATGATTTTTTGCTCTTCAAAATAAAGGGGAGAGGAGGCACATGAGAATGCAAAAAAGAAAGTTCAAGCGATTTGGAGCAGTGTTTTTGATTGTTGCAATGATCGTGACCATGTTCAGCACAGTGAGTGCAAGTGCTGATGCGGGAGGAACTGCAGGGGGCGAGAGCAGTACAACCTCCGCAATTTATGTAAACCCGGGCTGGTATCTGAGAAGCCCGCACAGAATCAGCTATAATGATCAGGACGGCAAGGAGCACAGAGGAATCGCACCGGCGCTGTTCAGTCTGAAGCTGCTGGGAGCAAGTGACAGTGAAGCCTTCGGGGTTTACTGCTGCGACCTGATTACAGACGCAAAAAATGGTACAACCTATGTAAGAACCAACCTGGAAGATGCACTGAACGAGGATAGTGCAACCGGTTCGGACTACACCGCCTATTATACCAAGGAAAACGCGGCCCGGCTGCGGTATATTCTGAAATACGGTTTCCATGCGGGATATTCCGATACAGAGCTGAGCACCCTTGCATCGAACGCCGAAATCAAAGAAGAGGACGGCAATCTGACCAGAGGCGAAGCATTGAGTGCAACCCAGTGGGCCATCTGGAGCCTGGCGAATCCGAACAATCTGAAAGACATCTATACCGGGACCATCAAGGCGGATTTGGGGAAAATCCTGTCACCTGAACTGGATGAGGAGATTAAGAATATACCGGACGGCGGATACAGCGAACGCGAAAACAGCGAACGCAAAAACCGGATCCAGAAGGTATATAACTACCTGGTGGAAAGCTCAGAAGCAGGCTATGAGAATCAATCCGTCATCGTGCAGTTCACCGATGAAAATACCGTTCTGACCGTGAAAAAGCTGACCGCAGAAGGTGCAGTCTACGATGTGAGCGCATCCTTTCAGCTGAAGGGTACCTTCAAGGATACAGGCGATCTGAAGCTGACCGCATCTCTGGGAGAGCAGAGCCAGACCTGGCAGCTCCTCAGTGGGGAAGGAAATAAGCTGACAGCAGATAAAGACGGAATGTACACCATCACCTTTGAGAATGTATCGGCTGCGTCATTGAGAGGCCAACCGGAGATTCAGCTGGTTCTGGACGGAAGCCAGACGATCGAGACCGGCTTCTACTTCTACGAGCCGATCAATCCGGAAACCGGAAAGGTACAGCGTTCCTATGCACAGAGCTTCGTGGGAACCGGTGAAGGATCCACACCGATCCATCGGAAAACCACCATCGGCTTCCAGCTGGGAACGAAAACTGTGAAAGTAAAGAAATACGACGGCAGTGTACAGGTGCCGGAGGGTGCGGAGAATCCGACGCTGGAAGGCGTGGAATTCGCCCTGTATGTGAAATACGGCGATCTGACAGAACCGGTTCCGTACCCGGGTCTAGCAAATAAAACCACAGATGAAAACGGCGAGATCACCTGGGAAAACCTGGACGAAGAAAAAAATACCGACGGGACCGATATGATCACCTATTATGTACGGGAAGTATCCGCACCTGCAGGCTATGAAAAGAGCAATGATCTGATTCCGGTGGGCCAGACGCAGGACCCGACAGCCATAGAGAACTGCCACGACCTGGGCGGCTTGACCATCAGCAAGACCACAAGGAATGTAACAGGCGAAGCCAATACGGACCGTCACTACGACTTCCTGGTGGAACTGGACTACGGCAAGGCATTCCTGGCTTCAAACAGCCACGAATGGACCAATTCAGAGATGCTGGAGACACAGTATGCGGCTCTCGATGCAGAATACACATACGGAAACACAACCGGCTGTGAAACGGCAGAAGGCACTCATCCGGCATCCATTACGCTGAAAAAGAATACAGAAACCGGTAAGATGACAACGATTCTTTCCCTTGCAGCGGGAGAATCCATCGCCCTGATCGGAATTCCGGCCGGTGCGCAGTACACCGTAACCGAGCTGGATGCAGACGGAAAACCGATGGGTGACAAAGAACTGCACGATTTCAGCGGTGAGCTGATCGCAGCAGACGACGGAAGCCGGACCGGCGTGATCAAAGCCGACGAAAATGCGGCATATCCGGCAGCAGAAGCGTTTGTAAATACAGGATATGACGAGACAGAAGTGGACGTGGATGCACAGTTCTCCATTCTGAAAAACCTGGACGGCAGACCATCCGTAAAAGCATTCCGTTTTACGCTGACTGACGTAACAGGCGGCGGTAATCAGGTTCTGCAGACCGTAACCAATGAAACCGAAGGCGATCACACCGGGCGTGTGGATTTTGCACCGGTAACATTCCGGTCAGCAGGAAATTATACCTTTGAGATCCGTGAAGTGCTGGAAAGCGGATATATCTGCGACGATGCGGTATATAAGATTGAAGTTACTGTGGTGCAGAACGATAAGGAGCACTGCCTGGAGGTAACGGACGTGAAGTATT